>CAINLT010000200.1 GCA_903850505.1 uncultured Myxococcales bacterium
GCACACTTTTCTCAGCGCGCGCGGCCCTTTGGTGATTGCGGCGACGGTCCTCGCGGCGGCAGCATGTGGCAAGAAGACGCCTCCCGCGGAAGCGCCCAAGGCGGAAGCGACGAAACCCGCTGAAGCAGTGGCCCCGCCTGAGGCCGCGACGGCGGTTGAAGCGGCGGCTCCGGCGACGCCCGCGGACGATCCGCTGAAGAACGGTTGGAACCTGACGCCGCGCGGCACGTCGGCCAAGGAAGGCGATCGCATCTTCCTGTTGACGCAGGGCAAGGATCGCAGCCACACGAATCCGGCGGCGATTTACCAGCTCTTCGCCCACGATCTCGGCGAGGTCAAAGGTGACATCGCGACGATCAAGGAGCTGGACGGCAGCTCGTTCCAGGTCGGCGGCCAGTACATCATCGCGGCGGGGCTCAAGGCGGCCAGCGACGTGAAGGCCGGCGACATGGTGCTCGCGGAATGGGCGTCCTCGCTCAAGCACGCGATCGTGCAGAAGGTCGACGGCGAGAAGATCACGGTGCGCTACACGGATCTGCCCGATAGCTGGAGCGAGGACAAGCTCGTCGCGGTCAAAACCGCCAAGGAAGTGACAAAGCAGAAGGAAGGCCTCGCGCCGGGCAATTTTGCCGTTGCGCAGGATGACGGTCGCGCGGTCATCGTGCTGCTTGTCTCCGAGAACGGCGAAAAATGGCTGGCCCGCAAGTTCTCCGGCCGCGTCGCGACGTTCCCGAAAGCCGAGCTGCAGCCGATTCCGCTCAAGCCGACGCTCAAGGTTGGCCAGCAGGTCGTCGTTCCGTACGTCGGCATGATGTACCAGGGCAAGGTCAAGAAGATCGCCGGCACGCGCGTTGAGGTCGCCATCGATCAGGGCGTGTCCAAAGAAGCCATCGTCTCGTCGCTGGGTCAGGTGGCGCTGGCGCTGCCGCCAAAATAAGCGCGGTCGCCTATGCCGTACCAGCCTGGTCCCGATGAGCAAGATGGCGTGCAGCCCGCGTCGTGGATTGGCACGCCGGAAGAGATTGGCTGGCTCAATAGCCTCATCAAGGCGCTCCTCGTCCTCAACGTCATCGACGCCGTGATGACCGTCCTTTGGGTCGCGGATCGCAAGGCGACGGAGACCAACCCGTTGATGTTCGAGCTGCCGCAGCAGCATCCCGTGGGTTTTGTCATCGTGAAGACGGCGCTCGTCTCCGGCGGGACGTTCCTGTTGTGGCGGCACCGCGATCGGCCGCTGGCTGTCGTGTCCATCTTCATCGCGTTTTTGGCGTACTATTTCCTTCTGGCTTGGCATCTGGAGGCGCTCGTGCTCGCTGTCCAACACTTCGCCGGCGGGAGCTGATCCATGGCCAATCGCCTGCTGATGCTGTTTCTGCTCGCGACGGTGGCCTGTCGCACGCCGCCGCCTGCGCCGCCGCAAGCGCCGCCGGTTGTCGCGCCAGTGCCGGCGCCAGTCCTCCCCGTTGTCGAGCCGCTGGCCCAGACGCCAACGACTGCCGAAGCGCCGGCCCACGTGGACGAGGCGCTGTTGGTGGCGCTCGCAGCCCATGACACGCCGACGCTCGCGACGCTGCTTGCCGACGACGTGAGCATCACCTTGGCCAATGGCGACGCTTGTTCGGGGACGCAGGCGTGTGCGCAGGCGATCGCGGGCGCGTTGGTGGAGACGAAGTGGCGCATCCTGCGGCGGCTCCAGCCCGCGCCGACCGTCGCGATCCTGCAAGGGCTCGTGGAGTTTGGCCCGCGGCGCATTCCGTTTGCCGCGGTGGCGGTGATGGCCGGCGGGCGCATCGTCCAGGTGCGCGTCTATGCCAGCACGCTGCCGTGGCGCTATGCGCTCGAGGCGCCCAAGGTCCCGTTGCCCGCGATGGCGACGGAGGCGGTGGAAAACATAGCTGAGCCAGCGACTTTTGCCGCGCCGCCGCTCGCTGCGGCGTTCGATCCGGCGCTGCTGGCCATGGACGCGACGGCGGCGGGGCAGGTCGCGCTCGACGTGACGTACCGGGACACGACGGCGGGGACGGAGACGAAGACGGCGCTTGCCAACCAGGCCGCAATCCGCGCTTTCCAGCAGGTCTTCGCGATCGTGGACAGCCAGGCGATCGGCCAGTTCGCGGCTGGCGACTGGCTGGTTCTGGAGCGTGAAGTGACGCTGCGGCAGCGCGCTCCGGTGGTGCCGCTGCCGCCGATCGACGAACTCCTGCGCATCCGCACGCTGGAAATCCTGCGGGTCGAGCACGGCAAGATCGCGCAAGTATGGGGCTACTCTGACCCGCTGGCGTTTCTGCCGGCCATCGAGCAGCCGCCGATTCCCAATCTGCACTAGCCGCAATTTGCTACACTGCCCACGCCGCCGCTGCGGTTGGAGTTGTTGATGACCGATCTCACGTCCCCGCCTGCGATCCAGCCTGAGCCCGTCGTGCGCAAGAAGCGCTCCGTTGCGCCGATCGCCATCGCGGTTTCCGTGATCGTGCTTGGCCTCGCCGTCGTGGGCACGAGCACTTCTGGCGGCGCGGGGATGTACAACTACACGCTGGCGCAATTGGAGCGCAACGGCGCAAAAGTGGAAGGCAAAGAGATCAAGGTCGCGGGCAAAGTGGCCAAAGGCAGCGTGCGCGGGCAGCCGGCGAGCGACACTTTCCGCTTTGACGTGGAGGACAACGCCGGCCACAAGCTGACGATTGCGTACGCGAAGCTGCTGCCCGATCCGTTTGAAGAAGGCCGCGACGCGATTGTCGCGGGGCGCTTGGAGCGCGACGCCGATGGACAGCGGTTGCTGAACGCGTCCAGCCTGACGGTCAAGTGTCCGAGCCGCTATGGCGACGCGGAGAGCATGTCAGAGGCCGACAAGCAGAAGTACTACAAGACGGAATACAAGAAGCACCTGGATGCGCAGCAGGCGCCCAAGTAGCGCACGCTACCGGGTGATCGCGCCGCAGCTCTCGATGTCGACCGGAATCACGCCATCCGCGCGCGCAGGCGTGGGCACGCGGGTCAGCGTGCGGAGCGGCGGCGAACCCGCGAGCAGCTGGAAACGGCAGGCGATCTCCAGCTGCGTTGCGTCGTTGGGCAGGGAGACCGTCACCGGATCGGTGATTTCCGGCGCCTGTCCCGCGGTAAAATGCTGCCAGTTCCACGTCCGCGGCTCATGGTCCGCGACGCGCCAGCCAACCGCGGTCAGCCGCTCGCGATCGAGCACTGCGCCTTCCACGCTGATCGCGACGTGATTGAGCAGCAGCGCCATGTTCACGGTGTGGGCGCGCTCCCGGCTCTGCCAAAAAGCCGCCGCGAGACCGGTCAGGAGCGCTGCCACGCCCAAAATGCGCCGCAGCCACAGGGGCATCTACAGCGCCTGACGGGAGTTCGAGTGCATTCGTCCGCGATTCGCGGTCCCAGTCTGGGATGCCATGGGTCTGCCCAGGCAAACCTGGTGTGCAACAGGCGCCATCGTGTTCAGTTCACCATCGACATGTCGACGGAGCCAAGCGACATCGCCGGCTGCTCGGAATTCAGCAGCAGGTCGCCGGCCAGGTCGCACAGCCGCTCGGCGCGCAGCACCGGGTCGGTCGTCTCCAAAAGCGCCTGGCGATCCGCCGGATCCGGCACCAGCGCCGCGGCGAGGCGGTTCACAAGAATCACCGGCTTCTTCGTCGACGCGAGCACGTTGGCCAGCAGCGTCGCGTGTTCGCCGAGCTTCACCATCAAGCCGCGCACGACCGAGAGCAGGCGATCCGAAGCTTCCAGGAGCCGCGCCGGGTCCGCCGGCAGATCCGGCCGCACCGTCACGCTCGCGGTGCGATACGGCAGCAGGCGATGCAGCGTCGTTAGCTCCACGCGCGCCAGGCAGTGCACAAACAGGTTGTAGCGCCCGTCGTCCAGCCGCTCCTCATTGACGATTTTGCACAGCGAGCCGATCTCGTGAACCGGCGGCGAACCGTAGTAGTCGGCTTCCCAGCCGCCCTTCAGGCCCACAAGCACGATGAGCCGCTGCGTCGACAGGGCTTCCGCCGCCATGAGCCGATAGCGCGGCTCAAAGATGTGCAGCCGCGTCATGGTCTGCGGGAAGATCACGAAGTTGGGCAGCGGGAAAACCGGCAGCGCGTCATAGGAAGTGTCGACAATGGGGACGTCCAGCATGTTTCCTCGGGGCGGCGGCAGCAGGGCACGCGCACGAGGGCATCATGCGACTAACGGGGCAGGCGGCAAGTTTTATTGCCGTTCGCCGCCGCGATGTTCAGGCGGTAGCAGAATCACCTGCGTCCGCTTCGGTGGCGGCATACAGCGCGGCGCGCAACTGCATTTCGTCAAAAGGCTTCTGCAAGCTCGACGACCCGGGCGGAATGCGCTCCTGCTGCACGAGCATGTCCGTCGGGTAGGCGGACATGAAGACCACGGCCATCTGCGGGTAGGTGCGCTGCAGTTGCTCGGCGAGGGTGCCGCCACTTCCGTCCGCCAGCACGATGTCCGTCAGGAGGACGTCGATCGTTCCCGCCTGTTCTGCGGCAATGCGCTCGGCGGTCGCGCAATCCGGCGCCATGAGCACGGTGTACGCGTCGCCGTTCAGCATATACTTCACGCTCAGGCGGATCAGGTGCTCGTCCTCCACCATCAGGACCGTCATGCGCGCGGGATTCGCTGAGATCGGACTCAGCGCGCGTCGCGGCGTGCGCTCTTCCACATGCTCCGCCCGCGCGGCCGAGAGATGCGGCAGCACAATGCGAAATTCAGTGCCGCGGCCCACTTCGCTGCGCAGTTCCACCGCGCCGCCAAAGCGTTCGGCGATGCCGAAGACGCTGTAGAGCCCAAGGCCCGAGCCTTCGCCGATCGGCTTGGTCGTGAAAAATGGCTCAAAGACCTTGGCCTGAATCTCCGGCGCAATGCCGCAGCCGGTATCTGCCACCGCCAACTCAACATAGCGTCCGGCCGGCAGCACGCCTGACCGCGTGGCAGTGACCGTCGTCCGCTCCGTCGCTATCGTCGCGACCCGCAGCCGCCCACCGCCGCGCATGGCATCGCGGGCATTGACGGCCAGGTTCAGCAGAATCTGCTCGATTCCGATGGGGTCGCCCAGGACGGTCGGCTCGGTCGGGCTCAGCACCAGCTCCAGCTTGATGTCCTCGCCCAGCACGTTGCCCAGCATGCCGACGACCTTGCGCACGCTGTCATTCAACCGCATCGGCGCCGCGGGCGTGGCCTTCTGCCGACCGAAACTCAGCAGCTCCCGGGTCAGCGCTGCACCGCGCTCCGCCGCCGACTTGATCTCGCCAATCGCGAGCGCCGCGGCGTGCGTCCCCGGCAGTTGGGTGTTCGCTACGTTGCAACAGCCGATGATCCCCATCAGCAAATTATTGAAATCATGGGCAATGCCGCTGGCCAGCCGGGCGATCGCGGCCATCTTCTGCGCTTCGCGAAACTGGTCCTCCAGCCGTTGCCGCTCCGTGAGGTCGCGCAGGATCGCGGTGAACCGGGTGAACGGCTCGGACCGGACTTCGCTCAGGCTCAACTCCAGCGGGAACGTCGTGCCGTCCTTGCGCTGCCCCCGCACCTGCCGGGGCCCCGCAGCCGTCTTGCGCTCGCCCGTGCGCAAGTGCTCCGCGATGTAGCCGTCGTGCCGAGTGTGCTCCGTTGACGGCATCAACAGGTTCACGTTCATGCCGCGGATTTCGTCGGCCTGCCAGCCAAACATCGCCACTGCCGCGTTGTTGAACAGCTGAATGCAACCGTGTTCGTCCGCCGTGATGATCGCCTCCGACGCCGTGTCCAGGATCGCCCGCAGCTGTTCTTCGCTCTGTTGCAGCCGCAGCTCAGACTCCGCGCGCCGGGCAATCTCCAGGCGCAGACCGTCTTGCGAGCGCACCAGATCCGCGGTTCGCGTCGCCACGCGCTCTTCCAGTTCGTCGGACGCCGCGCGCAGGGCCTTCTCCGCATCTTTGCGGTCGCTGATGTCGCTGAGCGTGATGTGCAGCGCGGGCGCCCCGTCCTGGTTCTCGATCGCGCGCGCGTCCAGCCAGGCAACGAACGGTCGCGCGCCCCGCCGGCTCATGGTGATCTCGCAGCTCTGCGGCGCTGCGGTCGTCAACAGCTCCTTGCGCAACAGGTAGAAAGTGTCCTGGTCGGCCGGCTGGACAAACGCCGTAAACGGCTGGCGCACCAAGCCGCTGCGCGTCGTCCGGAACAGCAGCGCGGCCGTGGCGTTGGCGTCCGTGATGATGCCGGCAGTGTCCAGCGTAAGATAGCCGACCGGCGCCAGGTCAAACAGGTCCACGTACCGCGCCCGCGACGCCTCCAGCGCGATCTGGCTCTCGCGCAGTTCGTCGTTCTGCAGTTCCAGCTCCAAGCCGTGGATATCCAGCTCGTGCTGCAACGCCATGGCATCGTCGTCGCCCGGCAACAGCACCGCGGTGCCCCTTGCCGCGGCCGCGAGGCGTTCAGCGCGGGCACGCAGCCTCTCCGTTCTGGGCCTAACGCTGGTGATCTTCGTCATGCTCGGCTCGTTCGGTCGTGGAGATGGCGTACATCGCGCCAGCTTCATTGACCAGTGCTGACGCCGTCAGCTCAATGGTTACGGTGCGACCATCCTTGGTCACACGCTGCGAGGTCATCGGGGCCAGCACTTCGGCATTGCGCAGCCGTTCGATTGTCGCCAGCGCCGCAGCCCGGTTCGTCTGCGGCAAGAGTTCGCGGATGTTCTTCTGCAGCGCTTCGGCTTCGGTCCAGCCGTACAGCCGTTGCGCCGCGGGATTCCAGGCCAGGATCTTGCCGGTCAAGTCGTGCACCAGCACCGCATCGCGGGAATCCCGCACGACCACCGCCAAGCGGTGCATCGCGTCCGTCGTGCGCTTGAGTTCGGTGATGTCCGTGAACGTAATGACCGCGCCCTCGATGACGTTTTCCAGCGTGCGGTACGGCCGGATGCGCAGCAGGTACGACGCCGTCGCGGACTGCACTTCCAGATCCTTGGGCGCCAGCGTGTCGAGCACGCCGCGTGTATCCGCGACAAGCGTGTCGTAGCCGATCAGGTTGGAGGCGATTTGCCCCACCGGCCTCCCGACGTCGCTGGGAATCAAGTTGATAACCGCGGTCACCGCCGGCGTGAACCGCTGGATCCGCAGCTCGTGGTCGACGAAGACCGTGCCCACGCCCGTCCCCGCCATCAGGTTGTTCATGTCGTTGTTGGCGCGCGACAACTCCGCCACGCGCGCCTGCAGCTCGGCGTTCACGGTCGCCAGCTCTTCGTTGACCGCCTGCAGCTCCTCCTTGGACGTCTCCAGCTCCTCGTTTGTCGACTGCAGCTCCTCGTTGACCGACTGCAGCTCCTCGTTCGCCGCACGCAGCTCTTCGTTGGAGCTCTCCAGCTCCTCGGTCATCGTGCGCAGCGAATCGGTCTGTGTCTGCAATTCGCGTTGCAGCTCCAGCAGGTGGCCGTGCGCCGTCGCCTCGGCCGCATCGCCCGGCCCCGGCTTCGCCGACTGCGGCACGGGGTCCCGTTGTGGCTCCGCGACTTCCTCCCAGACGACCAGGTACAGCTCGACCTTGCCGGGCGCCTCGCGATCCACTTCCACGATCCGGATCGTCAGATTGACCCAGGAATAGTCGCCGTTGGTCCGCACGCGCAGCCGCGACCGCGTCACGACCTTGCCGGTCTTGGCAATTTCCAGCAGCGCCAGCCGCAGTTCGTGCGCCAGCCCTTCGCGTGCCATCTTCTGGATATTCAGGCTCGATTCACCCGGCGCCGGCTCCAGATACCGACCCGTGCGCCCGTGCAAGTACAGGATCTCGCCTTGCGGATTGATCAGCGCCGCGGCCGGCGAGTGGTACTGCAGTACCGCGCGCTCGGTCAGTTCGCGAAGGGGATATTTCCGCATGCGGGGGGCCTTGTCGGGAAGCCGAATGGTCGTTCGGAAGTTGGACATCGAGGGGAAAAGCAGGCCTGAGTTGCGCCGCAGCACCGCGCTCACGTCGTCCTTGCGCAAATAGAGCTTGGCCTTGGGATGCAGCAAGGTGAAGAGATCGCCAAAGTTGCCCACGCTCTCGGACGTGCCAAGGAGCAGCAGCCCGCCGGGATTCAGCGCGTAGTGGAAGAGCGGAATCAGCTTGCTCTGCAGCTCCGGTCCCAGATAGATCAGCAGGTTGCGGCAACTGATCAGATCGAGCCGGGAAAACGGCGGATCCTTGATGAGGTCCTGCTCGGAGAAGACCATCATTTCGCGCAGGCCCTTGTGGACGCGGTAGCGACCGCCGTCGCCTTCCAGCGCGAAGAACCGGGCGCGCCGCGCTGGCGTCATGTCAGCCAACGCGCTTGCTGGATACAGGCCAGCCCGCGCGTGATCGATGGCAGCGGCGTCGATGTCCGTGGCGAAAAGCTGGAGCTTGAGCTGACGCTTGGCCGCTTCAATCTGCTCTTGCAGCAACATCGCCAGCGAGTACGCCTCTTCGCCCGTCGAACAGCCGGGGACCCACACCCGCAGCGTGTCGCCATCCTGCTTGTCGCGCAGCACCTGTTGAATCGGGCTTTCCAGCGCGGCGAAGGCTTCAGGATCGCGGAAGAAGTCGGTCACGCCGATCAGCAAATCGCGAAACAGCGCGCTGACCTCGTCCGGGTGTTCCTGCACGGCGTCCGCGTACGCCTCCAGGCTCGCCAGCTGCCACACCGCCATCCGCCGCTCAATCCGCCGGAGGATCGTGCGTTTCTTGTATTCGGAGAAATCGTGGCCGGTATGGGCGCGCAGCAGCGCGAAGATCCGCTCCAGCGCCGTCAGCGCCCGCGGATCAGTCAGCGTCGCTTCGTGTCGGCGATCGCCCAGGGCCTGCTCCGCGTAGGCCAGCAATTGCGCGGGCATTTCCGCTGGCGGCAAGATGTAGTCGACCAAGCCAGTTGCGATGGCGCTGCTCGGCATGCCGTCGTGCTCCGCGCTTGCGGGCAGTTGCGCCATCGCCATGCCGCCCGCGGCCTTGATGGCACGGATTCCCAACGCGCCGTCGCTGCCCGTGCCCGAGAGGATGACGCCGATGGCGCGCTCGCGGCAGCCCTCGGCGAGGGAGCGGAAGAACGCGTCGATCGGCAGGCGCCGACCATGCGGCTCCGTCGGCTCCTGCAAGTACAGCTTGCCGTTGCGGAAAGCCATGACGCGGTTGGGCGGAATGACGTACGCGCAGTTGGGCGCGACGGCCATCCCGTCCGTCACTTCCAGCACCTTGAGTCGGGTATGCCGCTGGATCAGCACGCTGAGCAGGCTCTTGTGATCCGGCGCGAGGTGCTGCACGAGCGCGAATGCCATGCCCGGAAAGCGGTCAGTCGGAATCGCCGCAAAGAACGCGTCCAACGCGGCCAAGCCACCTGCCGAAGCGCCAATGCCGACAATCGGGAAGCCTGAACTGAGCGCAGCACCAGAATCGCCGACGTCGGAACCGACGGCGGGTGGCGCAGCGGCAATCGCGCGGGCTCGGCTCACGGACTTCCTGTTCACGGCAGCTGATTTCCGGACGTCACCGGCGCGCCTGCCACACGCAATGTAGGTCATGACATCGGCGCGTCAGTGTGTACCCGTGCAAAAAAACGGTCAAGACAGGCAGAATCAACCGTTTTGCCGCCAGCCGGTGCTCAAACGCACACGGTCGGCCGCCGGTCGATCCACGGCTGCGCCTCCTCCAACTGCGCCGCGAGCCGCAAGAGCGTCGCCTCGTCGCCGTACGCCGCCGAAAATTGCACGCCAATGGGCAGGCCGTCCGGGCTCATGTGCAGCGGCAGGGAGATCGCGGGCTGGCCGGTCTGATTGAAGATCTGCGTATTCGGCGACTTCTCAAAATTGTCGGTCGCCAGCTGCGCCAGCGCCGCGAGAATCGCCGGCCGCAGGGGCAGGGCGCGCAACGCCGCGAGGGCAAAGCGATCGGCGGGTTTCAGCCCCAGCTCGCCCAGCCGCACGGGCGGATGCGCGAGCGTTGGCGTCAGCAGGACGTCGTAGCGCTGGTGGAATTCGCCCATCTGCCGACCGGCCGTCTGGATCGCATCCCGCGCGTGCTGCACGTCCACGCCGCCCATCGCCTGGCCGACCTGCCGCAGGAACCACGTCGCCGGCTCAAAATCCGCGGCACGCGGCGTCTTGCCGGTCCACTTGGCAAAATCGCCGATCTCCGCGGCCGTACCGACGCCCACTTGCACCAAATACGCGCGCACCAGCGCATCGCGGTCAAACGCGGGATGTGCCTCCTCGACTTCATGCCCCAGGTCGCGCAGCAATTGCGCCGTCCGCGTGACGGCTTCCGCGCAAGTCGGATCCGTGTGCTTGCCAAAGAACGAGCGCGTCGTGAACGCGATGCGCAGCTTGCCCGGGCGGCGCGACAACTCCGCGAGGAACGTGCCTTCGTGCGGCGGCGCCGCGTAGGGATCGCCAACCATCGGCCCGGCGAGCACATCCAGGAGCGCCGCCGTGTCGCGGACGCTGCGGGTCAGGACGCCGAATTGGACGTAGCCGCCCCAGCCCTCGCCCATGTCCGGGCCAGTGGGAATGCGGCCCCGGCTGGCCTTGAGGCCGACCAAGCCGCAGATGCTCGCGGGGATGCGCAAGGAGCCGCCGCCGTCGCCGCCGTGGGCAACGGGCACCGCGCGCGCGGCAACGAGCGCTGCCGAACCGCCCGACGAGCCGCCAGTTGTATGCGCAACATTCCAGGGATTGTGCGCCGGGCCGCGAAACGCGGACTCCGTGGTGCCGAGAATCGCCAGCTCCGGCAAATTGGTCTTGGCCAGGAACAGCAGCCCGGCCCGCCGCAGCCGCAGGATGGCTTCCGCGTCGTGGTCGGGCACAAAACCGTCCAGAAAGCGCGTCGACGCCGTGAACGGCTCGCCTTTGACGAAGCCATCAAAGTCCTTGACCACCATCGGCACACCGGCGAACGGCGCGTCTGACAGCGGCTGCTGCGCCGCCACCCGCGCGGCGTCATACATGCGATGCACAACCGCGTTTAACTGCGGATTGACCGCCTCAATCGCCGCGATGGAAGCGTCGACAAGTTCAGAGGAAGTCACCTCGCCAGCCCGCAGGCGACGGGACAGTTCAGTAGCATCGGCATCGAGAATGTGTGTCATGGCAGAATCGTGCGGCAGGGGCGAGCGGATGTCCAGTGCCACGGTTTGCCGTCCAGCGCCGCGCGCCAGCACGCCTCAGAGACTCCAGCCGTCGCCCTTCGCCGCCGCCGCCGCGTGGGGCCGGTGCCGCCAGGACTCAATCTGCCGGGCGATGCCAAAGCGCGCCTCCGGCCGAATCGCCGCTGCCTCGGCGTTCCGCGTCATGAGCGTCCGCAGCTGTTCCAGCTTCCAGTGGTGGTGCCGCGACACCGCCTCGAGCTCCGCGCTCAGCGTCGTCGCCACAGCCTGGGGCCAGCCGGAACCGATCACCGTCGTGATCCCCGCCTCGGTCAGCAGGCGCAGCGGATGTTGCGCCCACGTCGGGACGACCTTGGCGGCCAACTGCGCGGACGGCGACATCAGCACCGGCAGCCGATGCACGCGCAGGTGCGCCAGCAAGTCCGGTTCCCGCAGCAAGCCCACGCCGCCGACAAGCCGGTCAAATCCCAGGGCAAAAGCCTGCTTCAGCCGCGCGCCGCTCTCGGCGTGGACCATCCGCCGCCAGCCCGCCGTTTGCACCGCGCGCCACGTCTCGTCCAGCGCGCCCAGATCGGCGTCGAGCGTCGCCAGCACGCCCCGCACCGCGCTCACTTCCGCGTCGTCGATCACCGCCGGCAGCTCCGGCCACGGTCCATCGATCGCCACCAGCAGCGCGTACGACCACAGCGTCGTCGGATCCTCCGGCTGCATCCCCGCGTCGATCGCCTGAAGCGCCGCGACCGGATCGGGCCAGTCGCGCAAATCGACAATCAGCTCGCCGTGCAACACGCCGTCCGCGTGCCAGCGCACGCGTTCGTCCGCGACCGTTTGCGTCAAATCCGCTAGCTCGATCCCGCGCGCGAGCCGCCGACCGAGATCCAGTTTGGGCAGCGTCAGCAGCGCGCTCATCGGGCGACCTCAGTCTTCCTGGTATTGCTGACGAATCGCCAGGATATCGGGCAGGATGCCGTCAAACACGGTGATCAGCTCCGGATCGAAGTGCTTGCCCGCGCCCGCGTGCAGTTCCGCCATCGTGTCCTCAACGGTCCACGCCTTCTTGTACGGCCGCTCGGACGTCAGCGCGTCAAAAACGTCGCAGATCGCGCAGATGCGGCCGTTCAGCGGAATCGCGTCGCCCTGCAAGCCGCGCGGATAGCCGGAGCCATCCCACTTCTCGTGGTGCGTCAGCGCGATGATGGACGCGGCCTGGATGAGCGGCGAATTCGACCCCGCCAGCAAGTCCGCGCCAATCGCCGCGTGCGTCTTCATGATGCTCCACTCGTCGGCGTCCAGCTTGCCCGGCTTCAGCAGCACGCGGTCCGGAATGCCGATCTTGCCCACGTCGTGCATCGGGCTGGCGCGCTGCAGCGTCTCCACTTCCGCCGACGTCATGCCCAGCGCCTGCCCCATCAGCCCGCAGTAGAGGCTCATGCGGATGATGTGGTAGCCCGTCTCGTTGTCCTTGTACTCTGCCGCGTGGCCCAGACGGTGGATGATTTCCAGCTGCGTATTGCGCAGTTCCGTCGTGCGTTCGCGGACCTTCTGCTCCAGCTCCTCGTTCTGCCGGCGGATCTGCTTGTACTGGAGGTTGACCTCGATCAGGTTGCGAATGCGGGACAGCGTCTCGATCTTGTCAAACGGCTTGTTCAGAAAGTCGCGCGCGCCCGATTTCAGCGCCCGATACCGCACTTCCGGATCCGTCTCCGCCGTCAGCACCAGCACGGGAATGATGTCGCCCTCGATGTGCCGCAGCTGGTCCATCACGCCAAAGCCGTCAATGTGCGGCATCTGCAGGTCCAGCAGCACGATGTCCGGCTTGTTGGCCTCGTACATCGGCAGCGCCTCGCGCGGATCCGTCGTGCTTTCCAGGTTGGTGTAGCCGGCTTCCTTGAGGATCATCCGCAGCAGGGCAATGTTGTACGGCTGGTCGTCGACCATCAGGATGCGGGCGTGCATGATGTCTGCAGTCTGAATCACAAGTGCCTCATTGAAATGGACCCGTGGCCGCGGCGCAGGCTCGCCCTTTGCCGCGAGACGAGTGTGTCACGGCAGCGCAGGATTGGCGAAAAATATGCGCAGATCGTGGGCTAACGGGACGGCGCATCCCAAGCCGGCACTTCGCGCAAAAAAGTCGCGTGCTGGACTTCGCGGCGGATGACTTCCGCCATTTCATCGACGTCGCGGTACTCCGCCCAGCTCACGCGGATGGTGCGCACGCGGTGGGAGATGTCATAGAGAAAGCGCTCGTATTCGTCGTAGAGCGCCTGCAAATACGCGATGGAAATGCCCGATTCCACGCCGCGCGCGCGCTCCTTGATGCGCTCCATCGCCAGCTCCGGCTTCACGTCCAGGTAGATGATGGCGCTCGGACGGCACCTGAAGTGGGACATGTGCTTGAAAAGCTGGAGGTACGTGCGGTAGTCGCGCGGCTCCATCAGCCCGGTCTCGCTGAGCATCTTGGCGAAAATCGCGTCCTCGTAAATGGTGCGATCCTGGATCGCCGGACGACCGCGCCAGATGATCCCCTGGTGCTGCTGGAAGCGGCGGTTCAGCAGGTAGATTTGCGTGGCGAAGCTGTAGCGCTTGGTGTCGCGATAGAAATCGGCGAGGTACTCGTTGTCCTCGACCGGCTCGTAGTACACGTCCAGGCCCATGTGGCGGCCCAGCGCCGTCGCGAGCGTGGACTTGCCCGCGCCGATGATCCCGGCGATGCCGATGAACAGGTTGTCCAGAGGCTGCGCGGAAGGTGCGTTACTCATGCTTCTTGCCACTCCGTTGCGGTGGGCGCAGCGCCATCGCGCGTTCATTCAGCAGTTCCATCTGGCGGTCTTCCTCGGGCTCGAAGTGCCGCCGACAGCGCGCTTCATAGCGATCCGAGGCGCCCAATTCCACCACGGCGTCGCCGCCCTTGATGCGCTGCGACCGGTTGGCCGGATCGCCGCAGACGGAGCACACCGCCAGCAGCTTGGTCACGTATTCGCCCACCGCCATCAAGTCCGGCATCGGCGGAAACGGCCGACCGCGGTAGTCCTGATCCAGGCCCGCGACGATGACGCGCTTGCCCTGGTTGGCCAGCTTGTTGCAGACCTCGACGATGCCCGCGTCAAAGAACTGCACTTCGTCGATGCCGATGACGACCGTCAGGTCATGCACCTGCGCGAGGATCTCGCCCGAGGTCGCCACCGCGCGCGCCGTGATGCGAAAATCGCTGTGGCTGACCAGCTCTTCATCGGCGTAACGCGTGTCAATCGCCGGCTTGAACACCTGCACGCGCTGATGGGCGATGCGCGCGAGGCGCAGCCGCCGAATCAACTCTTCACTCTTGCCGCTGAACATGGAGCCGCAGATGACTTCCAGGCTGCCGGGACGGTGGGGGAAAAACGCCATCAGAGTCCGTCCATTGCCTGGGAATTGCTAACCGCCGACGCCGTAGCGCACCGTGTACTTCTTGGCGGTGCCGCTCGACTGCGGGAACTGCAGCACCTTGACGGCCTCCGACACGCACTTGCCGACCTGATCGCTCGCGTGCTTGCCC
>CAINLT010000201.1 GCA_903850505.1 uncultured Myxococcales bacterium
CAGCCGTCGGTTTGGATGCCGTGCAGGCGCCCAAGCCCTTGTCACCGCACGCACGGGTGCCGGGACACTTGCCAATGACCGCGCCCGACGCATCCGTCACCGCTGCAAAACACTTCGTTTCGGTCTTCAACGCCGTTGCTTCAACCGTGCAGGGACAGGTGCCGTACGTGTCCTGCAAGTTGTCCGGCTTGCGGACGCACTGGTTGCTGGTCGTGCCTTCGGCGCTCTTGGCCGGCGCGCACGTGTAACCGCTCGGGCAAGCGCTGTCGCCCGCGCAAGCGATGCCACAGAAGAACCCCGCCGCGCCTTCGTCGATGCACGCGGGATTGTTCAAGCCCGGCGACTTGCAGTTATCGCTCGTTGCGCACGGCTCACACAGCCTGCCGGTGGCATTGACGCAAATGGACTGCAAGTCACCGCCCGCAGCCGTCACCTGCGCGCAGAGGTATCCGCTCGGGCACCCGTCCACGCACAATCGCGCGCAAGACTTGCCGCCCGGGACGCTCGCATTGTCGATGCACAGCGCACTGGCGCAGTCGGCGTTTTGCTTGCACTCGCACCCAGGCCCGCCGGGGCAATCGGCGGTGATTGCGACATCGGCGACGTCAATGGAAATGTCGCTGATGGTGTCCGGCGAGCCATCCGGCTTCGCATCCGCGCTGAGCTTCGTGTCGGTCAAGTGGGCGTCGGCCTCGCCACCGGTTGCGTCCGTCGGGGCGGTGGCGCCGCATGCAGCGAGCGCAATTCCACAAGCGAGGAGAAGAAATTGGGCGTTGCGGCCCGTGCGTTCGTGATTCATGTCCCACCAGCCCAAAGAGCGTCCGTCTTGAGTCACCAAGCGGCAGTCGCGTTTCTTACACGGTACTCCCGTGCGAGTTGGACATCAATGGCCCCGGAAGATTTGACCGTTTGACCTCTTGAACCTGGGGACGGCTGTCGCCGCTGCATGCAACATCAAATCTCAGCGTGCCAGCGAGGAAAGATGGACGCACGGCACCGCCGGCGTCCGCAACTCTAGCGCCCGAAACCCGGCATCGTGCGGCTCTTTGGCCCGCTGACGGTGCCTGCGGTCGTACGGCGTCGACGATCAAGAGACGGAGCCGGCCGATTTGACCGATGATTCCCGCGGGTTCAGACTCGCCAGGAAACTTGGCTGCGCCTGCAAAGTGCCGACGCCAGCGAGGCGCGCACATGCAATGCGCAACGAAACGGGGTCGGCGACGCCTTCCAGGCGCTTCGCCCGTCACCTCCATTCAGTCGCGGCGATTGGTGTGCACCTACGCCGCGCTCGCGGCTTGAACGTCGCAACTGGTGCGGACGCGCCAATCAAGCAGTCCTTCGCACTGATTCGTGTTTTTTTTGCAGGTTCGATGACTTTACGTTGAAGGGTGAATGCCACCATGACCAGCCAGATTTTTTCAGTGCGAGTCCTTCTGTTCACGGCGCTGCTTTCACTGACCGCGTGCGGCTCGAAATTGGGGAACGCCGCTTCGGGCGATCCGGATGCCAGCGGTTCCGATGCGGACGCTGTAATCGGAAAGGACATCCTGACGGCCGACCAGCAAGACGGGGCCGCGAAGTCCGACGCACCTGACACGCAATCCCTCGACACGCTCTCCTGCCCCGGCACCGAGGGCTGCGCGTGCCAGGCGAATGCGGAGTGCGACAACGGACTGTGCATCGACAACCCCACGGACGGCACGAAGATGTGCGCCACGAAGTGCGTTGACGGCTGTCCCACCGGCTTCCTCTGCGCTCAGGTCAGCCAAGGCGGCGGCGACGTCCAGTCCATCTGTGTGCCGAAATTCGGGCACGTCTGCGACCCATGCGCGAGCAGCAAGGACTGCGCGTCTTTGGGATTGCAGAACGCTGCTTGCGTGGATGAAGGCGCCCTGGGGCATTTCTGCGGCGCAGCCTGCTTGGCTGATACGGACTGTCCCGGCACCTACACGTGCGCGACCGTCGCCACCGTAGAGGGGGGCACGAGCAAGCAGTGCGTCAAGCAGGCGAGTGGCAAGGCGCCCTACGGCACATGCGACTGCAGTGCATCGGCAGCCGCCAAGAAGCTGTCGACGGCGTGCTACGCCGAGGCCAAGGATGCAGCGGGCAGCATCGTCGGGCAGTGCCCGGGCACCAGATCCTGCGGCGACGCCGGGCTCTCAGCGTGCAGTGCTTCGGCGGCCGCTTCCGAGACATGCGACGGCGTGGACAACGACTGCACTGGCCAGCCCGACGAGGGCTCATGCA
>CAINLT010000202.1 GCA_903850505.1 uncultured Myxococcales bacterium
ACTTCATCGAAGACGCGGGCCGCGGTTTTCACCTCGCGCCGATGAGCGTGCGGGTCACGCCGTATTTGCTCAGCCTGATCGATTGGCGCAACCCGTACGACGACCCGATTCGCCGGCAGTTCATCCCGCTGGCGTCGCGCGTGCTGCCCGATCATCCGGAGTTGACGCTGGACAGCCTCCACGAGCAGGACGACATGCCGGTGCCGGGCCTGACGCACCGCTATCCGGACAAGGCGCTGTTCCTCGCGCTGGACACGTGCCCGGTCTACTGCCGCTTCTGCACGCGTTCCTACGCCGTCGGGCTGGACACGGACCTCATCGACAAGGTGCACCTGAATGCCGACACCGCGCGCTGGGAGCAGATCTTCGCGTACATCGCGACGCGGCCGGAACTGGAGGACATCGTCCTGTCTGGCGGCGACGTCTACAACCTGCCGGCGCGGCACATTCGGCTGATCGGCGAGCGTCTGCTTGGCCTGCCCAACGTCAAGCGTATCCGCTACGCGACCAAGGGGCCGGCAGTGATGCCGCAGAAGCTGCTGACGGACCGCGAGTGGCGGGATGCGCTCGTGCACGTTGTGCAGCTCGGCCGTTCGCTGCGCAAGGATGTCGTGCTGCACACGCACTTCAACCACGCCAATGAAATCACGTGGATTACGCGGGAAGCGATCGGCCAACTCCTGGAAGCCGGCGTGCACGTGCGCAATCAGACGGTGCTGCAGCGCGGCGTGAACGACTCCGTCGAGGCGATGCAGCAACTGATCAAGCGGCTGGGCGTCATCGGCGTGCATCCGTACTACGTCTACGTGCACGACCTCGTGAAAGGCGTCGAGGATCTGCGCACGACGGCGCAAACGGCGATCGACATCGAGAAGGGCGTGCGCGGCGCAACGGCGGGCTTCAACACGCCGACATTCGTCGTCGATACGCTGGGCGGCGGCGGCAAGCGGGACGTACACAGCTACGACTTCTACGACCGCGAGACGGGAATCGCCGTTTTCCGCAGCCCGAACGTCGACCCGGATCGCCTGTTCTTCTTCTTTGACCCGATCGCCGGCCTGTCCGACGCCGTCCGCGCGCGCTGGGCCGACCCCGTGGCGCGCGAGCAAATGAAGGCCGACGCGGCGACCAAGGCCCGCGCTGTGGGCGGTTGGCGTTAGGAATCGCAGCTAAGCTTGCCAATCCGGTCACGGTCCCGCAGAATCGCGGCACGAGTTGGACGTGCGCAGGACGCGCGACGGCAATCGATCTTCGGAGACGCTGATGTCCGCAACGAGGCTGCAATTTCCCCTGCTGACGCCCGCTTCCGCGCGGCGCGGCATCGTTTTCGCCCTGCTGTGCGCGACTGCTGCACTTGCAGTGCCGTCCCAGGCGTTCGCAGGCGGCTTGGATCTGCACTTTGAGCGGTTCATCGATCCGAACGCGGATACGCGCAACGAGATCGAGAATTCGTCCTACAAGCAGTTGATGCGCGAAGTCGGCATGGCGATGGGTCCCCGCATGGCTGGTCCGGCGGCGTCGGGCGGATCGCTGGGCATCGAAGCTTCCTATGAAGTCAGCGGCGTCGGCACGAACTCGACCGCCGACTATTGGACCAAGGCAGCCGGCTCACCGCAGTCGATCGTCACGACCCAGCAGGTGCGCGTGCGCAAGGGCCTGCCGTACAGCATGCAGGTCGGCGCCGTCGTCACCGGCCTGAACAACTCCAACTTGACCGCCATCGGCATTGAGCTCGGCTTCAACGTCACGGACGGCTACAAGAACATCCCGGACATCCTGATCCGCCCGTCGATCCACACCGTGCTCGGCAACTCGCAGATCGACATGTTCGTCGTCGGCACGGACCTCGCGGTCTCCAAATCGTTCGGCATCGGCGGCATCCTCGCGATCCAGCCTTGGGTCTCCTACTCGCCGTCGTTCACCCACGTGAACACCCACCTGGTGAGCCTCTTCCCCAGCGACAAGTCAATCCGCCCTGTCGTCGCGCGCTTGGCGCCCCTCGGCGACGCTTCGCACATCTCCGACGCCATCAGCCAGCGCGCCACCATCGGCGTGCGCGTCATCGTGACCCGCGTGCAGGTCGGCGCAGAGTTCATGCGCTCCTTCAGCGAAAGCCTGAGCATGTTCACCGGCAAGATCGGCGTCACGTTCTGACTTTTTGCGCCTGAAGCTGGGTCCAGTTCCTCTGGACGGGCCGACGCGACAAAGACAAGGACGCCTCTGTACATGCGATTCGCCAGTTCCCAAGAAGCCGCCGATGCCATCCTCGCCGGCAACGTGCGCGCCGCTGCCCGCCTCATGCGCATGTTGGACGACCGCATCGACGGCGCCACCGACGTCCTGCGCCTCCTCTACCCGCACACCGGCCGCGCGCTGGTGCTCGGCATCACCGGCAATCCCGGGTCGGGCAAGTCGACGCTCACCGCGCGGCTCATCGGCCTGTACCGCAAACAGGGCAAGCGGGTCGGCGTCCTGGCCATTGACCCATCCAGCCCGTTTTCCGGCGGCGCGATCCTCGGCGATCGCATCCGCATGATGGAATTCGCCAACGATCCTCAAGTATTCATCCGCAGCCTCGCGACGCGCGGCGCTTTGGGCGGCCTCTCGCGGTCGACCAACGACATCGTGCACGTGCTGGACGCGATGGGCCACGACGTCGTGATCATCGAGACGGTCGGCGTCGGTCAGGATGAAATCGACATCGTGCGCACGGCGGACACGACGGTCGTGGTGCTGGTGCCTGGCTTGGGCGATGACATTCAGGCAATCAAGGCGGGCATCCTGGAGATCGCCGACATCTTCGTGGTGAACAAGTCCGATCTGGACGGCGCGGATCGCACGGTGGGCGACCTGCGCGGCCTGCAGACGCTGATGAGCGAGATGCCGGACTGGCTGCCGCCGATTGTCCGCACCGTTGCGGCGCGCAATGAGGGCGTGGACGCGCTGGCGCAGGCGATCGCGGAACACACGCAGTTCCTGACGACGAGTCCGGCGAGCCAGGCGCGGGCGCAGAACCGCGCGGCGTTTGCGATTGGCGGACTGGTGCGCGAGTCGGTGTGGCGCAGCGTGGACACATGGCTGCGGCGGACCGATGCCGGGCGTGAACTGGTGGCGGAAGTGACCGCGCGGCGCGTGGACCCGTATCTGGCCGCGCAGACCGCGCTGGCGCAGACGTTGCCGAACAACCCGCAATTGCTGCCGTAGCCAACGAGAGGACCCATGGCGCGTCGGACCGTCAAGCCGCCCAAGGCGCCAGCTACCGCGTCGGCGCAGCTGAACAGCGAGTCGGTCGAGCCGCAGGAGCCGACGCACGTCGAACAGGAGACGGAGGCGCCCGGCCACGACGCGACGCAAACGGGACAGCAACTGCACCTGTGGACGTTGGTGCCCGTGCTGCTGGGCGTGTTCTTGCTGCTCGCGGGGCAAGGCCTGTCCCAAGCGCAGACGGTGTTTCCGCTGGTGGCTGGGCTGGCGGACTATCTCGGCCTCGTGGCTGCACTCCTGGCGGTCGCCGGCGTCGTTGCGGCCAAGCTGCGACCCAACGTCGGTCCGCGCGACCTGCCGATCCTGAGCCTGACGGCCGCGGCGTGCCTCGCGCTCGTCGCGTTCCGCCTGCGCGAGTGCGCCTTTCCGCTCCTCTCCACGCAAGCTACTGAGCCTTTGCGCACCTCCCTGCAAGGCCTGACGCTGCCCGTGGCGACGGCGGTGGCGCTGGGCGGCGCGCTCGCCTTGACGACGCCAAATGGCCGGACCGCGCGTGCGTGGCTGGCGCTCGGCACGGCGCTGCTGGCGGCGATGGTGCTGGTGCCGCAAGGTTGGCTGGGCCACAGCGTCATGCCGCTGTGGGCGGCGATCGGCGGGCTGACCGTGCCGTCAACGACGGCCGACGGTGTGGAAATGCGCGCGGCGGGTCTCGCAGGGAGCGGCATGGTGCTCGGCGCGGCGCTGCTCGCGGGCATCGCCGTTTGGGCGCTGCTGCAGAAGGAGCTGTCGCGCGTTGTGTGGCTGGCGCTGACCGGCGGGCTCGCGGCGTTCCTGGTCGCCCAAGCGTGCATCAACGGCAATGCGGCGCATAGCGCTGCAGCCCTCGGCGCCTTGTTGCTGGCGAGCGGCGCAATCGGCCAAGCCGTGGTCCGCATCGCGCCAACGGAACGCGACGGCCGCGGCTGGTCGGCGACGTGGCCGGGCATCGAGGTCGTCGCCGTCCTCGGACTCGTGGCGATTTGGCTGGTCCTCAAGGCCAACGGCACGCGCTATTCGACGACGGACGAGGCCCTTTACTACTACGCCGCGCGGCTTTGGACCGAAGGCAAATGGCCGTATCGCGATTTCTTCTTCAGCCATCCGCCGCTGCACATTGCCGTGCCCGCGCTGGCCTACAAGCTGCTGGGCTACAATTTCCTTGTCGGCAAGTGGCTGTCGGTGCTGGCGTCGCTCGGCGCGGCCATCGCGACGTGGCGCATCGCGCGGCGGCTCCTTGGCGTGCCGGCGGGCGTGCTCACGCTGGGCCTCAATCTTTTTGCCGCCGAGGTCCTGCAGGCGTCCACCAACCTCACCGGCGTCAACCTGACGACCTGCTGGATGATGTGGGGCGTCTGGGCCATTTTGCGCAGCCGCTTCCTGCTGGGCGGCGCGCTGCTCGGCGCGGCCGCGGCGTCAGGCTTCTACGCGCTGGGGATGACGCTCGCGATGGTCGGGATGCTCGCCTTCATGCCGCTTGGGACGCAGAAGGAGCTGTGGCGGCGTTGGCTTGCGCAGCCCGCGGTGCGCGTCCTGCTCGGCTTCCTCAGCGTCTGGGGTACGATCACGCTGCTGGGCTGTCTGTAGGCGGGCGACCACTACATCACCCAGGTCTTCTCCTACCACTTTGCCAAGAAGGCCAAGGTGGAAGGCTTCATGGCCATCAGCGGCGGTCCGCCGGCGTGGCTCAACAACCTGTTCCTGATGCTGACGGAGGCCAAGGACTTCACCATCGTCCTCTACTACCACGCCGTCCATCTGTGGCTCGCGCTGCTTGCGCCCTTGGCCGTTGGTCTGCACATTTGGCTGCAAACCTGGCGCACGAGTCCGCCGCGCAAGTCGCACGAGCCGTCGCCGTGGCGCGCGCTCTGGAACCCGCGCACGTGGTGGCAATCGCCGGAGCCGGGCCATCGCATGGTGTTGTGGGTCGCGACGCTGGCGCTGGTCGGCGAATTTGGCCAGTTCAAGGAGCGCTACGATTTCTACTGGGCGTTGATCCTGCCGCTGCTCTCGGTGTGCGCGGCGATGACGCTGTACACGCTGGGCGAACTGGCGGCGGTGGCTGTGCGCGCGCACCTGGCGCAGCTGGACAAGCACGCGGCGAACGCAGGAATTGCGGCGCTGGTCCTGGCGGCGTTGGCGTTGGTCGCGATTCCGGTGAACAACGCCGCGAACATCAAGGCGTATCCATCCGAGTTCAAGAAGGTCAACGACTCCAAGGGCGTCGGCGAACAGCTGGCGTTTGAGTGGCTCGACCCACCGGGACCGCCCTGGCTGGGGCAGCTGACGCGCGCGGCGTTCTGGGGCGAAGGGCGGTTGCGCGGCAACATCGAGACCGGCGTACACCACTATTTGTGGAACAAGAAGCGCTGGTATTCGACGGCGGACGAGA
>CAINLT010000203.1 GCA_903850505.1 uncultured Myxococcales bacterium
CGAATGAAGCGCTGATCTCCGGTTATCGGCAATTCCTGAAGAGCGGCGCGGTCCCGGATGACACGGATCTGCAAGTTCTCGGCCACTTGGGTTCGCTGGATGGTCTGGTGCTGCTGCTGAACCTGCACGCGAACCTGGAAGGTCACGATGCCGTGGCGGCGCAACTGGCGACGATGGCGACGATTCGCCACGACGTCGCGGACATGCCGGAGCCCAAGCTGGCGGCGATGTTTGAGCGCCTGGACCCGCTGCTCGAAGCGCTGCTGCGGATGCAGAACGCCGACGATCGATGGTGGGCGGCTGAACTGCTCGTGACGTATCGCGGGCTGGACGGCCTCCGGCGTGTTTTGTCTGAAATCGCGGTGGACGACCACTACCAGAAGCCAGAATGGCACACCGTGGATCCCAAGAAGGCGCTGGCGCACTTGGCGCGGGACGTGATCGCGCCGATGGGGCCGCAGAAGCTCCAGCCTCTCCTGCTCGCGACGCTGGTGCGCAATCAGGCGATGGGCAAGGTGATCGCGATCACGGTGCTCAAGGCGCTGGCGGACGACGCGTCTATTCAGGCGCTGAAGACGCTGGCGGATGAAACGGACGTGGCGGCGCTGCTGGATCTGCCGGGACCGCTCTCCGTGCACGAATTGGCGCTGGCGGCGGCAGACGTGTGCAAGTACTTTGGTGAAGTCGCTGCGTCGGAGCGCGCCGGCAAGCTGGATGCAGCCTCGGCGGAGAAACACCGCGCGGCGGCGTTTGGCACTTTCGACCTGACGGACAAGCGCCTGCGCGCTGAAGTGAACCGCGTGGTGTCGGGCGCCCCGCCTGCCGCGCCTGAAACCGTGCCGGAAACGGGCACGCCCGCACCTGTGGCGCCGTAAGCGGCGCGAGGTCCCGATCGCCATGATGTCCAAGCTCTTTTTGCTCCTGACGCTGCTCTGTGCGCTGCCGGCGCACGCCGCCGACGAGGCGACCAAGCCGCGGCACGTGCAGGCTGGCGCGCTGATGACGCTGCTGAAGGCGCCGCATCCGCAGATCCAGGGGCCAGCGCTGGCGCGAATCGGCCCGGACGTGCCGGCGCTGCTCGTGGAGTACGCGACGTCGATCGAACAGCCGGTGGGCGTGCGGCTGCGCGCGCTCTCGTGGCTGCAGTGGTTCCCGGAGTCGCAGAGCAAGGCCGTCATGTTGGAGCAGCTGCGTGCCCGCAACGTGGACGTGCGGACCATCCGCGTGTGCCTGCGCGCGCTGGCGGTGGCCTTTGGCAGTGAGATGCTGCCGACCGAGCGCGAGTACCTGGAGCACAAGGACGTGCACGTGCGCGAGGCGGCGGCGTACGCGCTGGGCGACATCGATGATCGGCGCGTGCGTGACGTTTTGGTGGCACACCTTGATCGGGAGCGCGACGTCGCCGTGCGTGACGCTATCATGGCGGCGCTCAAGCGCGTTGCGGCGCGTGAAGCGGCGCCAGTCGAGAAGCGGAAAGCCGCTAAATAGCCAACATTTATTCACCCGACCGATACGGAGAGGACAGCATGGCAACGGCTTCAGCCTTCAGGCCTGAAGGAACTTTCACGGCGATTGTAACGCCGATGAAGAATGACGAGACGCGCTCGCTTGACCTCGACGCGCTCGAGCGGCTTGTGGAGCAGCAGATCGCCGGCACGATCGACGGCATTGTTGCCTGCGGGACGACCGGGGAATCGGTGACGCTGACGGACGAGGAGTGGGCGACCGTCGTGCAAGCGACGATTCGCTTTGCCCGCGGACGCGTGCCGGTCATCGCCGGCACCGGGACCAACAGCACGCACAAGACGATCGCGCTTTCCCAGAAGGCGCAGGCCATGGGCGCGGACGCGTTGCTCGTGGTCACGCCGTACTACAACAAGCCGTCGCAGGCGGGTTTGCTGGCGCACTACCGCGCGGTGGCGGCTTCCGTGACGCTGCCGATCATCCTGGACAACGTGCCGGGGCGCACGGGCTGCAACCTGCTGCCGACGACGGTCGCGGTGCTTGCCCAGGTCCCGAACATCGTCGCGGTCAAGGAAGCCGCCGGTTCACTGGAGCAGGTGCTCGACCTGTGCCGTCTGGTGCCGCCGGGCTTCTCCGTGCTGTCCGGCGAGGATGCGCTGTGCCTGCCGCTGTATGCGGTTGGCGGCCGCGGCGTGATTTCCGTGATGTCCAATCCGGCACCGGCCCTGACGGCGGCGCTGTACCGGGATTTTCGCGCCGGGCGGATTGATGCGGCCGCGAAAGGTCAGCAGGCGCTGCATCCGCTCATCAAGACGCTGTTCTCAGAGCCCAATCCGCAGCCCGCCAAGATGGCGATGCACCTGCTCGGCGTGATGAATCCTGACGTGCGCATGCCGCTCGTGACGGCATCCGACGCGACGCGCGTGGCGCTGGAACGGGACTTGCGGGCGCTGGGACTGCTGCCTGGCTGACGCACTGCGTTGGCGCGGCTTGACGGGCGTGGCTATTGCAGCTATCTCCCTCAGAACAGTTTGCGTGATGACGCATCCCCCTGCGTCGCACGTGTGACCGGGCGATCGCGCGCGGAATTCAGTGGCTGAAGAGCCCACGGCCAAGGGAGAGCCCCCGGAATGTTCAGAATCCTCGCTTACGGGGCCACCCATGTGGGCCGCGAGCGAAAGAACAACGAGGACGCGTTCCGGATTTCGCCAGACTCAGGGCTTTACCTGGTCTGTGACGGCATGGGCGGACACGCATCCGGGGAAATCGCCAGCCAGATCGCCTCCGACGCGATGGTGCGGTTTGTCAGCCAGGATGTGCATCGCCCTGACCTCCGCTGGCCGATCGACACGCCCGCTGGTCTGGTAGAAGAAGCGCGCGTCCTCGACGCAGCGGTGCGGGTGGCCAACAGCGAAGTCTTTGCCGCGGCGGCCGTCAATCCGCTGCACAAGGGCATGGGCACCACGGTGGTCGGCGTGCTGGCTGGCGCGCACCACTTGGGGCTCGTGCACGTTGGCGACAGCCGCATCTACCGGATGCGCGGCGGTCAACTGACCCAGCTGACGGAAGACCACAGCCTGCTGAATTTCTACATCCAGACGCGGCCGATGTCAGCGGAGCAAATCAAGCAGTTTGCCGGCAAGAACGTGATCGTGCGCGCCGTTGGCCTGCGCGACGCCGTCGAGCCGGAAGTGCAAGTGCAGGAATACTGCGCCGGCGACGTCTACCTGCTGTGCTCCGACGGCGTGACGGACATGGTCGACGATGCGATCATCGCCGCGACGCTTCAGGATGGCGGCGACAAGCTGACGGAGACCGCGGAACGGCTGATCGACCACGCGCTCAATGGCGGCGGCAAGGACAACATCACGGTCGTGCTGCTGCGGGTCGTCCAGGTGCCGGATGAGTCGCGCAGTCGGCTGTCAGCGCGCGCGACGCTGCCGATGCATCCGGACGAACTGAACGCGGAACACGACGAACTGGAAGACACGAGCCCGGGTTTTGACATCCACGGCACGGACGCGTCGGACGCTGAGACGCTGACTGAAATCGAAGTCCGCCAGGCGACCGTGGTGCGCAAGCACGCGCAGACGCAGGAAGTGCCGTATCGGCCGTGGCAGCCGACGGAGCTGAATGCGCCGCCCAAGCCCGGAATGCCGCTGCCGTACCGCCGCGGCGTGCCGCTGGCCGCGCAGATTTCCCAGGACTTGCCCGTCGACACGCAGGCGGCAACCGAGCCCAATGGCATCCAGATGCCGGCGGCGCTGCGCGAATCAAGCCGTCGTCCGGAGCTTGCGAGCACGGCGAAGCACACCGCGCAGCGCGACAGCCACCAGTTCGCGGCGACGCCGGTGAACCTGGAGGATGACGAGGTGACCGAGGACTTGCCGGTGATTTCGACGCCGGTGGTGACATCGCCGGGCCTGCGCGTGCGCATTGAAGTTCCCGAGCGCGCAAGCGGCGGCGGCGGATTTGCCGCGAACGCGCCGGAAGACACGGAGCGGGTTATCGGTGCTGCCCGCGCGGCTGAAGTCGCAGAAGCGCGGCGTATCGCCGAGGCGGCATCGACCATGGAAGCAGAGCGCCGCACGGGGCTGCGGACGACGGCGGTGGACAAGCCCAATCCGCGGCGTTCCGATCTGGTCGGTGAAGCCAAGGTGGCCGTCGCGCCGCCGCCGGCAAGCCAGAGCTCCTCGCCGCAAATTTATGTGCCCTCGACGCCGCCGCCGGCGCCGAATCCCTTGACGACCTTGGACGAGAATTCGGTGCCTGAAGGGTTGCCGTTGGATGATGACGAGGAAGATATCTAAACATGCTGACCTTAGTCCGATACCAAAATTCGTCGGTCACACCTGTGGCGTTTCGGACTTGGACCGCGAGCGTGCACCTCCGGTGGCACGCGGCGGATCGGGGACGGATGCGCTCGAACTTCCGTCAGGGTGCCTAGCCAATCGCGCCCGCAAACGGCCCGCCGATGCGCCATCCCCCCTCGCGCACGGTGCCTCTGCCGCTTGCCTGCCATAACGAATGCTTGCAGCCGCGGCTGTTGATTTGCGAGACTGAGCCGACAGATCGGGCCGCCTCGGGGCCTGACAAGCATCCCGCCGCACTACGCCGGGACGACGAGGAACGGAATGCTGAAGTTGACGGCCCAGGCCAGCCCTTGTCGGTCCAGTGCGGCGATTGGCTTGGCGCTCTTGACGGCCCTTGCGCTCGGCGCGTGCGGCAACAGCAAGAGCGCTGGCGACGATGCCACCACCACCGCGCCGGACACCGCCATTGACGCGGTCGTGACGGACAACGGCAAGGTTCCGGACAGCCTCGCCGACGGCACGGACGACGGCAGCAACAGCGACGGCCTCATCCCCGGCGACGGCAGCGACAGCGACGGATCGACGCTCGACATCAACAGCACGTGCCCCGGCGGTGCCAACTGTCCGTGCAAAATCAACACCGATTGCGACAACAACATCTGCCTGGAAGTGGCGGACGGCCACCGCTGCGGCATCGACTGCGGCGGCGGCGCTTGCCCCGGCGGATTTTCCTGCACGCTCATCAACACGGCCGGCGGCGACGCGCAGTACATCTGCGTCCAGAAGTGGGGCCGCCTGTGCGAGCCGTGCGACAATTCCAAGCTGTGCAGCGCCGCGTTGGGCAATGACAAAGGCGTCTGCGTCGCGTACGGCGGCCTGGAGGGCAGCTTTTGCGGCAGCCAGTGCGCCATCGACGACGACTGCCCGAACGGCTATGGCTGCAAGGACGTCGTCAGCGTTGAAGGCAAGTCCGCCAAGCAGTGCGCGCGCCTGCCCGGCGGCGACGGCCACGTCCAATGCCCGTGCGACGCCAACGCGACCACGCAGAAGTTGGCGACCACGTGCAACGCCGCGGTCGCGACCGGCGGGTCCTGCCCCGGCGTGCGGTCGTGCGGGGGCACCGGGCTGAGCGCGTGCACGGCCTCACCGTCCGCCACGGAACTCTGCGACGGCATCGACAACGACTGCAACGGCCTGACGGACGACGTGGTCTGCGATGACAAAAACTTGTGCACGGACGACGCGTGCCAACCGGCCAGCCAGAACTGCGTCCACCCGCCCAACACGCTGATCTGCACGGATGGCAACGCGTGCACGACCGAGGACGTCTGCCTCGCTGGCTTGTGCACGGGCAAGAACATCAACTGCGACGACCAGAATCCGTGCACGTCGGACAGTTGCGACCCGAAAGTCGGCTGCCAGCATGAGAACCCGGCGATTCCCTGCACGGACGGCGATGCCTGCACGGTAGGCGACAGCTGTGTCGACGGCCAATGCGTGGTGGGCAAGAAGGTCGACTGCAACGACAACAACAGCTGCACGACGGATTCATGCAGCGCCGCATCGGGCGTGTGCATTCACACCGGGCTCAACGCTAACGCGTGCAATGACGCGGATTTCTGCACCGCCAGCGATGTCTGCACCAACGGCAAATGCGCCGGCATCGCCGTCAGTTGCGACGACAACAACCCCTGCACCGCCGACACGTGCACGTCCACGATCGGATGCGTCCACACCGCGTTGACGACCGGCTGCGATGACGGCAATCCCTGCACCGTCGGCGACAATTGCATCGACACCGTGTGCATCTCCGGCACGCAAAAAGACTGCAACGACCAAAATACCTGCACGTCGGACAGCTGTGACACGGCGAGCGG
Organism: uncultured Myxococcales bacterium; assembly: GCA_903850505.1. GTDB lineage: Bacteria > Myxococcota_A > UBA9042 > UBA9042 > UBA9042 > CAIYBN01. Next base: position 6,155 of record CAINLT010000203.1, read on the forward strand.
CAATTGCATCAACAAGGCGCTCAATGGCGCAGGCTGCAACGACAACAACGCATGCACGGAGCCCGACGCCTGCACGAACACCGTCTGCACCGGCAAGGCCAAGAACTGCGACGACAGCAACAGCTGCACATCCGATAGCTGCGATCCGCAGATCGGTTGTCAGCACAGCAACCTGGTGGGCGCGTGCGACGACAGCAACGGCTGCACGTTGGGCGATTTGTGCGTCGGCGCGGTGTGCATCCCCGGCAGCCAGAAGAGCTGCGACGACAACAACGCGTGCACGGGCGACAGCTGCAACCTCGCGACCGGCGAGTGCCAATACACGCCCCTGACAAGCGCCTGCAACGACGGCAATGCCTGCACCGACCTGGACACCTGCGCCAACAGCGCCTGCAAAGGGGTCGGCAAGAACTGCGACGACAGCAACGTCTGCACCGACGACAGCTGCGACCCCAAGAATGGGTGCTTGCACGTCGGCAACGCGAAACCGTGCGACGACGGCAACGCATGCACGACGGGCGACCTGTGCGTGACGTTCTTTGGCATCAGCGGCTGCAAGGGCAATGACATCAACGCCACGGTCGTGTGCGACGACAGCAACCCGTGCACGTCAGACACCTGCATGCCCGCGAGCGGCTGCACGTACGCGCCCAAGAACGGCGCGGTCTGCGACGATTACAACCCGTGCACGCAGAACGACACCTGCAGTCCAGCCGGGGTGTGCATCTCCGGCCAGAACGTCTGCGGCTGCCAGAACGACAGCGAGTGCGCGCAGAGCGGCAACCTCTGCACCGGCACGTTCTACTGCGACAAGGCCGCCGCGCCGTACTACTGCAAGATCGACCCCAAGACCGTCGTGAAGTGCGACGTGAGTCAAGATGGGCAGTGCAAGTCGACGACCTGCCAACCCGCGACCGGCAGTTGCGTGACCAACAACCTGACGGACACCAAAGCGTGCGACGCCGACGGCAGCGTTTGCACCGTGAGCGACGCGTGCCTCGCGGGCACCTGCACCCCCGGCGTCGCCCTTCCGTGCGACGACAACAACCCGTGCACCACCGACGCGTGCGACCCCAAGGGCGGCTGCACCCACAGCAACAACGCGCTGCAATGTACTGATGGCAACGCGTGCACCGTCGGCGACGTGTGCGGCGGAGGCGGTTGCCAAGCAGGCGCGACGAAGGCGTGCAACGACGGCAGCGCCTGCACCACCGACACGTGCGATTCCGTCAGCGGCAACTGCGTGTTCAACGGCGTGCCTTTGGAGGGCGCCGGCTGCAACGCGGACAACACGAACTGCACGCCAAACGACAGCTGTAAGTCTGGCATCTGCGTCGCCGACACGCCCAAGAGCTGCGACGACAGCAACCCGTGCACGGACGACAGCTGCAATCCGGCAACCGGGAACTGCGTCAATACCGCCAACACCGCGGTGTGCACCGACGGCAATGCCTGCACGGTGGGCGATGGCTGCCAGAACAAAGCCTGCGTGCCCGGCGCGGCGAACACCTGCGACGACAAGAACCAATGCACGGTCGACAGTTGCAACACCACCTCGGGCGCTTGCAGCAACGACCCGGCGTCCTTGGCCGGTACGGGCTGCGACGACGGCAACAAGTGCACCAAGAACGACACGTGTACCGCCGGGAGTTGCGCCGGCGGAGCGGTCAGTTGCGACGACGGCAATCCATGCACGACGGACACCTGCACACCGGCGAACGGCTGTGGCTGGGTCAATGCGTCAGCCGGAACGGGCTGCAACGACAGCAACGCCTGCACCGCCGGCGACAGCTGCGGCACAAGCAACGGCGTATTCGGCTGCTACGGGACCAACATCGTCCTCGGCGCGTGCACGACCTGCGACCCAGCCATTGGCACGACGCCCGTTGACCAAGCAACGACCAACGGCTGCACCAACGGCAAGTGGTGCCTGGCCGGTGTCTGCAAGACGCAAGGCTGCGGCGATGGCCTCCTGGTGGCTGGCGAACAGTGCGACGACGGGAACGCGGCGGGCTGCGACGGCTGCGAAAGCTGCCAGACGCGGGCGGCGGTCAACTTTCTCGGCAGCGGCAGCGGCGGTACGGCCGGGAGCGCGTCGTTGCTCGGTGTGGACGGCGACCTCACGATCGAGGTTTGGGTCAAGCCGGCGAACTTCACTGGAACTCTGCCGCTGGTCAGCCACGGCGCGTCGCCCGCTGCGGTGACGTACGCGCTTTCGCTGGAAGTGACGAGCGGCAAACTGGTCCTGCAGCACGCTGTCGCTGCCGGTCTGGAAAGTGTCAAGGCGACCACGGGGTTGACGGCGGGCTTGTGGCAGCACGTGGCAGTCGTCGTCGCGGGGCAAAACGTGCGTTTCTACGTCAACGGCCTCGCTGCGGGCACGGCGACGCTGGTTTCCAAGCGGCAGGCGGTGCTCGGCGGCACGTTCGCCGTAGGTTCGCGCTGGCCCGGCGACTCCGCAGCCTGGAACGGCGGTCTGGACGAACTGCACATCGCCGCCGCGCCGCTCTACGGTGCGGCGTTCACCCCACCACGTCGGATCGTGGCGACGGACGTGACGCGCGGGCTATGGCACTTTGACGAAGGGCTGGGCAGCGTGGCAACCGATGCGGCGGGCACGACACAGAAGCCAGCGTACAACCTCACGCTGAGCGGCCAGACCTGGGCGGCGGACGCGTGCTACGGCGCCGCTGCCAGCGCGGGCGTCTGCGGCGACGGCATCGTGGCCAGCGCGACCGGCAGCTTCCCTGGCACCGAGGAATGCGAAGGGACCACCAGCCCAGGCTGCCTTGCGCCCGCTGCCGTGTGCCAGGATTGCCGCTACCGTCGGCAGGTCAGCCTCAGCGGCACGAGCGCCATTGTGACTCCAGCGTTCTCAACGTGGGCTCCCGACGCGTTCTGCCCGACTTGCGAAGTGACCATAGAAGCTTGGGCCATGGTCACCGACCTCACGAACGACGTCGTGGTTTTCGGTGCGACCTGCCCACCGGGCTTCACCTCGTTCCTCTGCAACGCTTTCATGCTCCGCGTCGACAGCGCGACCGGCGCACTCGTGCTGACCCGCGCGAACGCCAGCAGTCCAACCGGCATGGGCTTCTACAGCGTCAGCCCACAGACCGTGAACAAAAACCAGTGGCACCACTACGCACTTCAGATGGGCTGGGCGAACTATGCGCCGACGCGCGTCTACTTGGACGGGGTCAAGGCCATCGAGATCAGCCCCAGCCAATGGGATATGACGCCGAGCCCGCTTCCGGCGATTCCGGCGACATTTGGCTCCGAGACGATGATGATTGGCGCGTTCCCAGGCGATGCAACTGGCACGCCGATTTCGCTGGTCGATACCGGTACGGCCATCAGCGCGCTGATGCCAGCGGGGGCTTGGATCGGCGCAATCGACGAGGTGCGGGTCTCCGCTGGGATGCGCTATGGCAGCACCTTCGTACCGCCGCGCCGCGCCTATCCGGACGGACAGACGCGGCTGCTGTTGCACGCGGACGGTGCGACGTCGACCCTGACCGACGATAGCGGCAAGGGGGGCGTCGTCGGCAACACCTCGCCGACGCAGTGCGACGACTATTACCTGGCGTCGAGCGCTGCCAAGTGCGGTGACGGCAACGTAGCGCCGTGGGAGTGGTCGGACCCGCCGAACGTGGCGACGAACTACTTTCCGACTTCGGCAGCCACGGCGAGCTTTACATGCGGCGTGTTTTGGAAGAGCGACTGCACCGGCATCCAGTGGAGCAGTGCTGACCCGTACGCGCCATTCTTACAACTGCCGGGCATTACCTACCCGACCAATAGCAAGCCGACAAACCCTGCCAACGGGACGTGCGGCAACAGCACGTGCGACAAGAACGAGTCAGCCTCGCTCTGTGCTGCGGACTGCGCGTTCCCGACGGCGTGGACTTGGGAGGGCTGGGTACGTTTGCCCGCCCTGCCCGGCGTCGGCAAGATCGGCACGATCGCTGCAATGGACAGCAGCGCTTCGGCGCCCGGCGGCTCGCCAACGTGGACCTATGGCGCCGGCTCATGCGGACAGGCGCCGTCGCAGGCGTGGGCAATCCAGACAAACGCAGACGGCACCGACGCGTCGACCATCGGCCCGGGCACGGCGAGCGCAAGCAAGCAGGTCTGGAAAGCCGGCGTGTGGCAGCACTTCGCGCTGGAGTACCACGGCGACGGGACAGGTTCGCTGTGGGTCGATGGCCAGAAAGCCCGCGACTTCACCGTCACCAGCACCGCGTGGGACAGCAACTGCCGCATCCGCATCGGCGCGCGCGAGGCCGGCTTGACGCAACAGACCAACCGCATCGGCGGCGCACTGGGCGCCTTGCACTTGACCGCATTTGCCAAGTACGGGCAGCCGTTCGTCCCGGCGTGGACGCTGACGAGCGACGCTAATACCCTGTTTTTCTGGGACTTCACCGCCAGCAAGATCGGCAACTGCCCAGTGTACAACACCGGAGACTACTGCGCGGCGCCGGATAAGCCTCCATTGTCCACGGTGTTCCTCGACTTCGGGAAAAACGGCCCGCAGTCGTCCGGCCCCTACTGCGCCATCCAACCTTCCCCCTGACCACCGCGGAGCCGCAGCCAATGAAAATGCAGCCAGTTTCCCCTGATTTGCAGCCCAAGGTGGTGCAGGCGCTGCAGACGCTCGCGCTCTTCAAGTCGGTCGACGCCGACACGCTCGCGTGGTTTGCCAGCCAGGGCGTGCTCTGCGCGTGTGGGCAGGACGAGGTCATCGGCAATCAGGGCGAGCGCGCCGACGCGTGCCACGTGATCCTGCGCGGGCTCGTGTCCCTGCGCATGGTGCCGCCGGGGATGACGGAGGCGTTTGAGATCGACCGGCCCAAGCAGGTGGAGCTGATTGGCGACGCGGAGGCGCTGCTGGGCTTGCCGCGGCGAATGTCCGCAATCGCGTTTGATCCGCAGGTGCTGCTGTTCCAGATTCCGGCGGCGCTGTTGCAGGCGCTGGCTGAGCGCGCGCCGTCCTTCGCGCTGGCGCTCTCGCGCGAGATGGCCCAGCGGTCGCTCCAGGCCGAGCGCAAGGTGCCGCTGCCGTTCTACGACCTGGCCGCCAATCCGCCGACGCCGGACGTGGCGACGATGCTGCCGGTCCAGTTCATCCATCGCCAGCGCGTGCTGCCGCTGGGGTCGCATGGCCAGCAGCTGGTGCTGGGGTTTGTCGATGACCTGACGTCACTGGCGCTGCACGCGTCGCGCAGTTTCCTGCCGGGGCTGGACGTGCTGCCGATGCGGATTGACGCGAGCGCGTTCAATCAACTGCTGCTGACGATGCCGGAGCTCGCGGAGGTCCCGCTGCCGACCGCAGCGCCGGCGCACGAGCCGATCGCAACGCCGACGTCGACGCCGAGCCACAGTCGGCCGATGAGCAAGACGCCGTTCGGCAAGCTCTCCGCGCCCAAGCTGGACCCGCTGCTGCGGCGGATGGTCGCGGAAGGCGCGTCTGATTTGCACCTGTCGGCGGAGCACAAGCCGCGCTTTCGGCTGGATGGCGAGATTCGCGAGATCGCCGAAGCGCCCGTGCTGACGGAGTCCGCGGTGTGGGATTTGCTGGCGCCGGCGATGATGGAGCGCAACCAGACGCAGTTCCTGGAGGACAACGACACGGACTTTGCCTACGCGCTGCCGGACGTCGCGCGTTTTCGCGTCAACGTGTTCCGCGATCACCGGGGCATCGGCGCCGTGCTGCGGCAGATTCCGCAGAAGATCCTGACGCTGGAGCAGCTCGGGCTGCCGATCAGCATCCAGAAGATGTGCGATCACCCCAAGGGGCTGGTGCTGGTGACAGGGCCAACAGGATCGGGCAAGTCGACGACGCTGGCGGCGATGATCGACTACATCAACCGCAACCGGCGGACGCACATCATCACGCTGGAAGATCCCATCGAGTTTGTGCACAACAGCCAGAAGGCATTGGTGAACCAGCGGGAAGTGGGTCCGCACACGACGAGCTTTGCCCGCGCGCTGCGGGCGGCGCTGCGCGAGGATCCGGACATCGTGCTCGTGGGCGAGTTGCGCGATCAGGAGACAATCCAACTGGCGCTGGAAACGGCGAACACGGGTCACCTGGTGTTTGGCACGCTGCACACGTCGACGGCGATTTCCACGGTGGACCGCATCATCGACGTGTTTCCGTCCGAACAGCAGAGCCAGATTCGCGCAGTGGTGTCAGAAGTGATGAAGGGCGTCGTCGCGCAGACGCTGTGCAAGAAGAAGGGCGGCGGGCGGATCGCGGCGCTGGAAGTGCTCGTCGGCAGCCACGCGGTGTCCAATCTGGTGCGGGAAGGCAAGAACCACCAGATCATGAACATCATGATGACGGCCAAGGCGCAGGGCAATATGTTGCTGAACGAGCAGCTGGAGAAGCTGGTCAACGACAACAAGATTGAGTACGAAGAAGCGCTGATGAAGGCGATCGACAAGACCGACCTGGCCAAGCGGTTTGGCAAAGATTACCACGAGAAGTAGCGAATGCCTGACGCGCCCATCAAGTCAGATTCCGTAGGCGATGCGCGGCATTTTCGCACGCTGGCGGACCTGCAGGACGCGTACAAGACGCAGCCGCGGCCGGATCGCGACGTGGGGCGCGTGCACCTGATTGTGCGGCGCGGCGAGGCGGGGCTGCGCGCGTGCCTGCAGCGCGTGGAACTGACGCCGACGAGCGGGATTCCCGGCGATGCCTGGGGACGCAAGACGCACAAGTCGATGGACGGCCAGCTGACCGTGATGGAACGCGGCGTGGCGGAGATGGTCGCGAACGGCCAGCCGCTGACACTTTTTGGCGACAACCTGATTGTGGAGTTGGACTTGACGGCGGGCAGCCTGCCGATCGGCTCGACGCTGCTGGTCGGCTCAGCGACGCTGGTTGTCACGCCCAAGCTGCATGACGGCTGCAGCAAGTTCCAGGCGCGGTTTGGCAAGGAGGCGCTGAAGTTCGTGGCGCGCAAGCCCACGCGCAGCCGCAACCTGCGCGGCGTGTACATGCGCGTGACGCACGCGGGCGAGGTGGCGGTCGGTGACGCGATTCGCGTGCTGCACCGACCGCCGGCTCGCGGCTAGAGCGGCGGCTGGCAAGTGCCCGGCTGGCCGACGACGGTCACGATGCAGGCGCCTGACGAGCAGTCGCCGTTCTTCAAGCAACCGGAGCCGTTGGGGCAAGTGGGGCACAAACCGCCGCAATCCTTGCCGGTCTCGGTGCCATTTTGGATGTTGTCCATGCAGCTTGGTACGTCGGCGCAGAAGCCATTTTGGCAATAGCTGCTGGCGCACGCGTTGTTGCTCGCGCACGCGTAGCCAACGGGGCAAACGCTCGGACCCGGCATCGCCATGCAGCTCGCGCCCATGCACGATGAGGACGAAGTGCAGGGATCGCCGTCGTCGCACGGCATCGGGGCCGTGCTCGGCGCGTTGCACATCCCGGACATGGCGTCGCAGCCCGGGGACGTGCACGGGTTGTTGTCATCGACGCAGACTTTGGGCGCCTGCGTGCACTGGCCAGCCGAGCACTGGCCGACCATGCACGGCATCTGGCCTGGGCACGGGTCCGTGTTCACGTCGTGGACACACGCGCCGGTGATGGCGTTGCAGGAGTCGTTGGTGCACGCGTTGCCGTCGTCGCAGCTCTTGCTGGCGTTCGTGCAGCCGACGCTGGTGTCGCAGCTGTCGATGGTGCAGAAGCTGGCGTCAGTGCAGCTTGTCAGCGTCTGCTCGATGCACACGCCCACGGCTTCGCACGTGCCGTGGCCAAAGCCGTCGATGGCGAAGATGAACGGGTCAGTACCGGTGCCCGGGTCGGACTGGAAGCCGGTGACGACGAGGCGCTTGCCGGAGATGGCGAGACCACGACCCGATGCCTGCGAGGCGGATGAACGCGCATAGACGAAGGTCTGCGAACCGGCTTCGTCAAAGCGATAGACGGCCGGGAAGTAGGTGTTGTACAGGCCCAGATCCGAGCCCCAGTCCGCCAACACGGCGACGCCGTCCGGCAACGCGACGAGCGCACGGCCAAACGAGTTCGGCGCTTCCGACTTCAGGTCTTGCGCCCACTTCACGCCGCCGAGCGCATCCACGCGCAGCAATGCCGCCTTGGCAGCGATGCCCGGCAGGGACAGAGAGCCCAGCACCCAGAAGCCGCCGTCGGCAGCCCGGGCGATCGCCGAACCTTCAGCCAGCGGTTGCAGGATCGTCTTGCCGGCCGCGCCGATGAACATCATGCCGCTGTAGGTCTGCTGCCAGGCCATTGCGCCGGTCAGCGGCGAGAGCTGGGCAATGAACGCAAAGCTGTTGTTCGCCACCGGTCCGGCGTTCGGCGTCGGCGGCTTGCCCGTGACACCGCTGTACGCCGACGTGCCCACGACGACGATGTCGCCATTGGCGGCCGTGGTCAGCCCGTTGCACGAGGACGGTCCCTGCTGGTCGAGCATTTGTTCCCACATCACATTGCCCGCGTGGTCGAGGCGGAACACCCAGCAGTACTGGACGTTCGTCGCGGTCGTGCGCGTGCCAGCAACCACAAAGCCGTCGTCGACCGCGAGAATCCCGTTCGCCGTGTCCGCGCCCGCGCCGCCGTACGTCTTCTTCCACGTCTGCGTCGGGTCCTCGGCGATGTACACGACGTAGGCATCACTGGGCGTCGGTGAAGCGGCGAGGAAGCCAGCAACCGCGTAGCCGCCGGGCGCGACGGTGATCGCGTTGCCGCGTTCTTGATAGTTGAAACCGTAAAGCAGCTTCTTGGTCGTATTGCCGTTCGCGTCCGTCTCCATGAAGAGGACTTCCAGGATGTTGCTCGGCGTCGCGTCGCTGGAGCCAACCACGGCCAAGCCGCCTTCGTCCGTCGTCGTGATCGCGTAGGCCATTTCAGTCGGCGTCGCCGCGTAGACCATGTCAAACGCCGCGAGCACGCCGCCGCAGAAGCCGGGGCCATAGCAGCCGTCGTTGTACGTGCAGCCGTTGGCGTCGTCGCACGGCAGGTTGTTGCCCGTGTGGACGCAACCGATCATCGGATCGCAGAAGTCGTTGGTGCAGACGTTCTCGTCTTCGCAGTTCAACACGGCTTCGTGCCCGCAGTTGCCACCGGAGCAGGCGTCGCCAAGCGTGCAAGCCGAGCCGTCAGTGCACGCCGAGCCGTCCACGAGGTTGTTGTACTTGCAGCCGGTCGCGGCGATGCACTCTTCCGCAGTGCACTGGTTGCCGTCGTCACACAGCGCGTTGTCGATCATGTGCGCGCAATCGGCTTCCGTGCAGGCGTCGTGGGTGCAGGCAATGCCGTCGTCGCAGAGGCTGTCCGCGGCGATGTGGCTGCAATTGCCGGTCTCGCTGTCACAGCTGTCAATCGTGCAGGCGATGCCGTCGTCGCAGGACTTGTACGTGCCGCCAGCGCAGCCCTCAACGGTGCACGAGTCGCCAGACGAGCAGGCATTGCCGTCGTCGCACGCCGCGCCGGGCGTCAAGGTGTTCGTGCAGCCGAGCTTCAGGTCGCAGGCGTCGATGGTGCACTGGTTGCCGTCGCTGCAGGTCGCCGCGTTCGGGATGCCGACGCACGCGCCGTTCGCGCAGAGGTCTTCAAACGTGCAGTCGATGCCGTCGTTGCAGTTCGTGCCGGTCAGCGCCTGGTGCTTGCAGCCCTGCGCCACGTCGCAGGTATCCGCCGTGCATTGATCGTCGTCGGCGCAGCTCACGTCCATGGGGATGCCCACGCACGCGCCGTTCACGCAGCTGTCCGTGGTGCATTCCACGCCGTCCGAGCACGCGGCCTCGGTTGGCGTGTGGACGCAATTGCCGGTGGCCGGGTCACAGCTGTCGGTCGTGCACGGCGACTGATCGTTGCACTCCTTGCCGGCGCACGGGTTCGGCACATCCGGCTGGATGTCCGGCTGGATGTCCGGCTGGGTGTCGGGCTGAGCGTCCGCGTCCTTGCCGATCGTGTCCGGGAACTGAGCGTCGATGTCGAGGCTGGCAATGTCCGGCACGTCGATGCCGTCCACATCCACGTCGGTCAGATCCTGACCGTCCAGCGCGTTCATGAACGCCTGGTCCGCGCCGACGACGCCGCCGCCGCAAGCGGTGATGGCGAGCAAGCTGCAAGAAACGGCAAAGGTACGAAAGTTCAGACTGCGATGCATGAGAAACTCCTGACAGATGGCCAAATAAACGATGACTTCACGGCACTCAACTCAGCGGCAGACCGCCTCAGTCAAGCTTGCGTTCGACGATGACAAACTCGACGCGGCGATTCTTCGCCTTGCCAGCCTTGGTCTTGTTGTCCGCGATGGGCTTGGACGGGCCAAAACCCTTGGAATCCAGACGACCTGCGTCAATACCAAGGGAGACCAGCCGCGCCTTGACGGCGTCCGCGCGCCCTTGCGACAGCTTGAGGTTGTCGTCTTCCTTGCCGGCGTTGTCCGTGTGCCCCTCGATGCGCACTTTCTTGATGTCGAGGTTCTCCGCAAACAGCGTGGCGACTTCCTTCAGCAGCGCATCCGAAGTCTTCTGGATGGTCGACTTGCCCGTGTCGAAGTGGACGACTTCCAGGATTTCGATCTTCTCCTTGGTCACCACCGCCTTCGCGGCGACGTCCGGGCAACCGCCGTTCTCTTTCTTGCCACGACGGTCCGGGCACTTGTCGTCGATGTCGGCAATCTGGTCGCCGTCCTGGTCCGGGCAGCCTTCCAGCGCGACCAATCCCGCGTCTTTCGGGCAGCGGTCCTTGGCGTCCATGACGCTGTCGCCGTCTTCATCCGGGCAGCCCTTGGCGCTCGCCTTGCCCGGCACGTCGATGCACGCATCGTCGCTGTCGCGCACGCCGTCGCCGTCCTTGTCCGGGCAACCTTTGGCGCTGGCCACGCCGGGCACATCGACGCACGCGTCGTCGGCGTCCAGGATGCCGTCGCCGTCCTTGTCGCGGTTCGGGCAACCCTGCTTTTCGGCCAGACCCGCTTCGGTCGGGCACTTGTCGTCCACATCGGCGATGCCGTCATGGTCGGTGTCGATCGGCGCGGCGACGATGGGCTCGGCGTCTTTCTCGCACTTTTCAGCGGCGGATTTGGCCGGCCAGTATTGCAGCGCGAGGCTGCCGCGGAAGATCGGGCTGCCAGCGCCGTTGAGGAAGCCGCCCGCGCCGGCCGCGGTGATGGCGAAGTCGCTGACGTGCGCGCGCAGGCCAATCGCGCCGTCGAGGCCGTCGTCGTAGCGCGACGAGAAGAACGATGTCGGGTTCGTGCGACCTTCCAACGTGCCGAGCACGTAGAATTTGCCACAGGAAACCGGCGCGGCGAGGCCGGCCTTGATCAACAGTTCATTGCCCAGCTCGTGGCCGGCAAGGAACTGCGTCTTGCGCAAGTGGAAGCCTGCATTCACGGACGCCAGCCAACCGTGTTTCGCGTAGTCCGCGACGAGCGTGGGCGTGCCCGCAACACCGACGGTACCGGCAAACTTGTCCGAGGTCGCGGTCGGCAAGGACAGATCGCCAGCCAGCGCCAAGCCGAAGCCGTCGCGCTTGCCGCCAATGATGCTCCAACGCGCGCCAAGGCGAATGTCGCCCAAGCCCGCGCCCGTGAGCGTGGTCATGCCGGTCGACGACGGCAACGTGTCACCGCTGCCGTACAGCAGGACCGGCACGTGCACGGCGATGGACAGCCAATCGGTCACACCGACGCTGCCAAACGCGTCCGCGAAGACCTGGTCTTTGACGAGCCCAGCCAAGCGATTGCGCGCCGGATCTTCCGCGGCCAACGCGCCGTGGATGTAGTCAAACCAGAGGCCCGCGGTCCATTCCCACTGCTTCCACGCCTGCGTCGACTGCACGCCGAGGATATCGTCCTTGTGGCCCGAGACCTTGAGGACGTTCATGTCTGCGCCGTTGTCCGACGCGTACGCGGGCACCGCCGTGGCCAGGAGCGCGAACGCCCCCAGGAGGCCAGCAACGAGCCGCGCGCCGAGACGTGACTGACCGAGGAAAAGCGCGCGCGTTGCGGGCCGAAGCTGCGAAGACGACTGAACCATACAGGACCCCAAAGGCAAAGACGAAAAATCCAGAGCACCAGAGCGGGACCGTTCCGCGAACGATCGCACGCTGATTGTGTCGGGCTCGGCAAACCATGACTTCGCCCCCATCGACTGTGTCGATTTGTGTGCGCGCATGAATCGCCGGTTCCAGTTCGGCATTATCTACATTTCCGCACACAACGCCAACAGCGACGGGAGAAATAATCATTACCCGTGTAGTTTCAGCGTGCTCTGAGCGATCAGACGCGTCAGGTGTAGCCGTAGCGGACGGTCTCGCGGCCGATTAGGCGCATCCGCAAACCGCGGCTATGGAGCGCGTGGCTGCTGGCGCGGAGGACTTCCGCGTGGGTGCCGCAGTCAAACCAACTGCCCTGCGGCTCGTAGAAGCGCACGATTTCGCCCGCGGCCATCGCCGGGACGAGGCCGTGGGTCACCAGACCCGAGACCTTGCCAGCTGGCAGGTAGTCCAGGAGTCGCGTGGCGTAGACTGCGACG
>CAINLT010000204.1 GCA_903850505.1 uncultured Myxococcales bacterium
GTCGCCACGAGCAGCGCGCCGGACTTCGCCACCGCCGCGGCCATTTCCGTCGCGGGCGCATGTTCGCCCGTGTCGACGCGCACGGGCTCGCCGGCATCGGTCACTTTCCAAACGTGCGACTGCGTCGGATCGACGTCGCCGGAAAAATACAGCGTCCGGTCGCGCTCCACGTAGCCGGCAAAGGTCCGCCAGCCCGCGGTCGGCTTGACCCACGTCCGCACCGGCGCGCCGTCCGCGCGATATTCCACCACTTCGGGCCCGCCATTGCGCTCCGTGTACCAGAGGAAGCCGCGGCCATCGGCAAACCAGCGCGGAAAATCCTGGTCGAGATTGAGCCAAGCCGCGTCACTTTCCGTCAGGAGCATGCGGGTCGCGCCGGTCTTCGCCTCGACCGCCAGCACCTGCTCAGACGTTTGCGCGCGATTTTGCACCACCAGCGTCAACGGCGCGCCCTTCTGCCACGTCGCGGTCGCCAGGTACGGCAGCTCCCGCGCGTCCCAGCGCACCCACGTCACCTTGCCGCCTGTCGCCGCCGCAATGCCCAGCCGCACGCCCGCGTTGGCCTTTCCCGGACGCGGATACGCCACGGTCTCGCCGTCGTTCTCCGGATGCATGACGTCGACAATCGTCAGCTTCTCCACGGGCGACGTGTCGACTTCCGCAAACGCGATGAACTGGCTGTCCGGACTCCACCAATAGCCGGTCATCCGCTTCATCTCTTCTTGCGCGACAAATTCGGCGACGCCGTGGGCTTTTTGCGCGCTACCGCCGGTCGTCACGCGCTGTTCGCGGCCGGTCGCGAGGTCAACCTGATAGACGTCGTAGTCGCGGACGTAGGCAACGTGCTTGCCGTCGGGCGAGAATTGCGGATCCAACGCGCCAGCGCTGCCTTTCAATTCAGTCACGCGCCCACTCGCACGCTCCACCACGTACGACTTGCCGGACAGCGACAGCAGGATCCGCGCGCCATCTTCGGACAGCTGAAATCCGGCAAAACCGCGGCTCGACACGCGCATCCGCTCGCGGCGCGCCTTCTCCGCCGCGGACAGCGTTTCCTCGGCGCCCTGCAGGATCGCCTCAGGCGTGAGGATCTCCCGCGTCACCCCGGTCGCGACGTCAAAGGCAAAAAGCGTCTGCTTGTTGGCCGTCGGCTGCGCGCGGAGGAACAGGATGGACTTGTCGTCCGGGGCAATCTGCGGCTGCAACGGTCGCCCACTGCTGAACCGCCGGGTCTGCGCGTACTGCTGGAGGAACGGATCGACGGGCGGCGCGGCGAGAACGGGCGCACTCAGGATCAGGAGCAGAACGGACAGCCAGCGCATGGAACCTCAGGGCGGGAGCAGGTGCCGCAAAGGCGGCCTGATCGGGCGGGTAGACTCCCGCTGGCGCAACGGCCTGTCAACCGCGGGCAATCGACGCCGGTGAAGCGCGCGCGGGTGGATCTCGATCCGGCGCGCGACTATGCTCGCCTGCCAGACGAGTTGAACGGAATGGCGGGGGAGAATTTGCAGCAGAAAGCCCGCACCGTGGTCAAACGCCCGCTGCCGCAGCATCGCCAGGCAGCGCTCTTGCGGCAGCTTGGGGCGCCGGTGGCGCTGCTTGTCGCGGTCCTGCTGGGCTGGCTGTACTGGACCGCGCCGGTCACGCAGCTCGCCGATTCGCGCTATACGCTGCTCGTCAGCCACGCCCTGCTGCATCGCGGCACCTTCCTGCTGGACGGATACGACCTGCCGTTCACGCTCGTGCCGGACGCCGCTGGCGTGCCAGAGCCGCGCTACGCCTACCAATTGGACGCCGCGCGCGGCCACGTGGTGTCGCACTATCCGCCGGGGACGCCGCTGCTCTCCGCGCCGCTGCTGGCGTGGCAGGAGTCCCGCGGCCAGACGGTGCTCTCACCGACCCACGGCTACGCGCCCTGGCACGACGAGCGGCTGCAGCACGAGCTGGCGGCGCTCCTGACGGCGGTGACGGTGCTGCTGCTGTGGTTGCTGGGCCGGACGTGGCTTCCGGCGCCGTGGAGCTGGGTGGTGCCGGTCGTGGTCGGGCTGGGCTCGCCGCTGCTCAGCACAGCGAGTCGCGCGCTCTGGAGCCACACGTGGGGCGTGCTCGTGCTCACGCTGCTGCTGCTGCAACTGCGCCGACTGACGGCGGGCAAGGCGGTGTCGCCGGAGTTGTTGGGCACGCTCGCGGCTTGGCTCTATCTCCTCCGGCCGAGCTACAGCCTCGCGGTGGCGGCGACCGGTCTGCTGCTGCTGGACCACGCGCATCGCGCCGCGCCGGGGCGGTGGCAGACCTGGCCGCGGCTCTTTCTGGCGCGGTTGCCGTTGCGCTTTGGGCTGACCGTACTGGCGTGGCTCGCGCCGTTCTGGCTATGGGCGTGGACGGTTTGGGGCCACCCGCTGCCGCCGTATTACCGCCACCCGCTGGGCAATCCGGAGTTCCTGCAGGCGCTCGCGGGCAATCTGGTGAGCCCGCAGCGGGGCACGCTGCTGTACTGCGCGTGGCTGCTGCCCGTGGCGTGGCTGCTGGTGCGCCACCGGAAGTCAATTCCCCAGCCGCGCCTGACCGTCTGGGCGATTGCCTACGTCGCGGTGCATTGGATCCTGATCTCGCTGAACCCGATGTGGACGGGCGGCGGTTCCTACGGTCCGCGGCTGATGACCGACCTCGTGCCGGTTTTCGCCCTGCTCCTCGCGCAGGCGCTGGCGGCCTGGCGCGCGGACCTGGAGGCGACGCACGCGCGTCCGGGCGCGGGGACGGTCGCGGGGCTGGTCGTGACGTCGCTGGTCGCGATCCTGCTGCACGTCGATGGCGCGTGGAACACCGAGACGTGGCGCTGGCATACGTGGCCGCACGCGGAAGGCGAGTCGGCGCGGATGTGGAATTGGCCGCGTGCGGAGTTCCTCGCCGGGCTGTGGCAGCCAGTCGCACCGTACACGCCGGGAACGCGGATCGACTGCACGGAGAAAGGCAACGCGCTGCCGTACCTGCTGCGCGGCTGGGCAAATCCGGAGGCGAACGGGACGTGGACGATGGCACCGGAAGCGGCGCTGGTGCTGACGCTGCCGCCGGTCGCGCAGGGGCGGGTGCTGGAAGTCGAGATGAGCGCGTTCCTGGGCGCGTCGCGGGTGCCGCAGCCGGTGGAGGTTCACGTCAATGGCGCGTTCATCGGCCGCTGGGACGTGGCCAAGCCGGAGCGCTACATGCTCAGCGTGCCGGCGGAGCTTGCCCAGCAGCCGCAGTGGCGCATCGACCTGAGCATCGGCCGGCCGCAGCGGCCCGACGCCATCGGCTACGGCCCGGATTCGCGGATGCTCGGCATTTCAGTGGCCAGCATCGTGATCCGCTGAACGCGCGATCCGCGTCCTCAGAACCTACGGCGCCTTGAACACAACCTGCACAATCGCCAGGCACATCTCGTCCAGCGTCGTTTCACCCAGCTTCACGGCGACCGGATCGGTCAGGCCCTTCAGCGCGAGCGCCTCGTTGACAAACGGATTGTCCAGCGTGTTGTCATACGTGCACCGCATGTTGAGCGCATCGCCCGCGCGCAGGATCGGCAACTGCTCAATCGGCACGTTGTAGTTGTAGATGCGCTGCCAGTTGAAATTCCACGCGGGCGTCTGCACGAGGCACTCCGTCACGGGATCAGTGATGTTCGCGGGCTTGGGTTGCACCTTCTCACACGACGTCACGATGTCCGCGACCGCCGATCCGGCCAGCACGCCGGCCTTGATGCAATCGCCGCACGGCCCCGCGAGCGCCGATGCTTCCGTCGCGCACGAATTGGTCGCGCAGGTGATCAAGTCGCCGCCCGACGCGCCGAGGCAATTCTTCTGCGTGCATGCGGTCAGCGGGTCGACCTGCGCGCTCGTGCACGCGGGCTCGGCGTAGGCGCGGTCAACCCACACCTTCATGTCATGGCCAACGTAGTGCATGTGCGTGCCAACACCGTAGACGTGCAACTCCGGCAGCGGCTTGCCATTCAACTGCGCCGGCAGGCGAAAGCGCATCGACTCCTTGTGCGCGGACTTGCCCGGCGGAATCAGGAACTCCGGACCGCCCGGGCCGTCATCCTCGCCCGGCAGCAGGCCCGCGTCCGCACCTTGCGGCGCGTCGAAATTGCCGATGAGCACCGACGCGCCCGTCCATTCCGGCGCGGCCTTATTGAAACGCATCTGGATTTGCGACGCGTCCGGATCCGCCGTGGTGCCCGCCGGGTGATAGTGGATCTGCATGACCAGCTTGGTGCCAGCGGGAATCGGCGTGCCGACGTTGCTGGGGAATTCCAGCGGCACCGCGCCCGGCGCCCAGGCTTCGATCAGCTTGCCGGAGATGCCTGGACCGCCAAAGCAGTCGTACTGGCCATCGGCGTCGCCAAGCTTGGCGCTCTCGTTGGTCGGATCCATGAACACCAGCGCATGGTGCACGACGAGCGGATTGCCGGGCAGGATCTGGATGCCGTTGAGCCAGGTCGCGTCCTTGATGCCCGGATCGATGATGAAGCAGCGCATCTGGTCGCCCTTGCCCGACGTCACGTACGGCTTGCCCGGCTTCACAACCAAATCCACGTTGGCCAGCCCCAGCGTCGGCGCTGCGCTGACCTTGGGCGCGTCGGCCGGGTTGCCTTCCGGCGCACCCGCGGCAATCCACGCGGCCAGCGTCGCTTTCTCCGCCTCCGTCACGCGCAAATCGTGCTGCCAGCCAAAACGCGGCTTGCATTCGTCCGTGTCGCGCGCGCCCCACGGCGGCATCGTCTGGCTGGCAATCGCCGCAGCCGCGCTTGGCGCCCGCGTCTGGGCGTCCGCGTAGGTCACAAGCGCAAAGGGCGCGATGCCGGTCCCGCTGTGGCAGCCCTGGCATTTCGCTTGCAGGATCGGCTCGATGTCTTTGTGGAACGTCACGCCCGACACACCGACCGCGTCATTGAGCGCGGCAGCGTCACCCGTGTTGTCCGATGCGTCAGCCGCAGGATCGCCGGAAGCGGCCGTGCTGCTGCCACATGCGGATGCGAGAGCCAACGCCGCGACGGCGGCGATCTGGAAGAAACGGGACGCGAAAAAGACAGAGCAATTCAAGGCAAACTCCAGCGAAACCGCAAATGCGGAGGAGCGGGGAGATTACCGACGCGCGGCCTGCTGGCAAGTGACAAATGTGTGCGGCGGAGCGAATCCCTGACGATGCGTCAGATCACGCCGCGCATGGTCTCTTCGAGGATGGAATCGACCACCGCCTTGAGGTCGCCGCCGGTGCGCTCGAACACTTCCAACTGGCGATCCGCGGACGTGCCGTTGCGGGCGATGTTGAGGATGTGTTCGACTTCCGCGCGCGAGCCCAGCTCGTCCAGCACTTCGTCAACGAACTCAACAAGCTGCTCGGCAATCTCCATGAACGGGATTTCCTGCTTCTTGCCCCAGTCGATGAGCTTGCCCTTCACACCATAGCGCGCAGCGCGCCACTTGTTCTCTTCCAGCATGCCGACGCGATACGGGTTGAACGACAGGTTGGCCTTGCGCAAACGGATCATCTTGGCGCAAATCGCCTGAACCAGCGCGGCGATGGAGACGACGTCTTCCACCAGCGTCGGCAGGTCGCAAATGCGAAATTCCAGCGTGGAATAGGTGGGATGCGGACGCAGGTCCCACCAAACGCGGCGACCGTTGTCGATGCAGCCGGTCTCCACGAGCGTGTTGATGAAGCTCTCGAATTCCGCATACGAGTAGAAGCGCTCCGGGATGCCGGTGCGCGGCAGGCGCTTGAAGATGAGCGTGCGCGACGAGGCCATGCCGGTGCGCCGACCGTTGAAGAACGGCGAGCTCGCGGAAAGCGCCAGCAGGTGCGGCAGGAAATAGCGCGCCTGGTTGTAAACGTCGATCGCCAGGTCCTTGTCCGCGATGCCGACGTGGACGTGCAGGCCGAAAATCAGGTTGCCGCGCGCGGCGTCCTGCATCTCGTCGACGCTCTGGATATAGCGCTCCTTGTCGCTGATTTCCTGATTTTCCCACAGCGAGAACGGGTGCGTCGACGCCGCGGCGATCTTCACGCCCACGCGATCGGCAATCTTCGCCGCCATCTTCCGGTTCTTGATCACATCGCGGCGCACGGCGTGGACGTCGTCACAGATGCCCGTCGCCACTTCCACAACGGACTGGTGCAGTTCCGGCTGGAGGGTGATCTCGTCGAGGTGCGTGTGCGCCTCGATCATCTCCGAGATCACGTTCTTCAGCTCCCGCGTTTCCGGGTCGATGATCTGGAATTCTTCTTCTACGCCCAGGGTCAAGTCGCGCGACATAGTACCTCCGCTCGCTCACACCCGGATCCGGGCCGCGTGGAGCGTAGCTGGGATTGAAAGGGGGTCAAGCCGGAACGTCTAACGCCGGCGCTTCTTGCCTTTGGCTGGACCGCCCAGCTTGCCCTGCGCCCGCATGGTCTCGCGGAACGACGGACTCAGGTCCTCCAGCATCTGCTCCGGCGTCGGCAACTGCGACGGAATCTTCATGCCGATGTACTTCTCCACCGGCGCGAGCTTCTCAACGAGGCCCTCGTCCGCCAGCGTGATGGCCTTGCCCTTGTTGCCGGCGCGGCCCGTGCGACCGATGCGGTGCACGTAGTCTTCCGCGTCAAGCGGAATGTCATAGTTCACGACCAGATCCACGTCATCCACGTGCAAGCCGCGCGCCGCGACGTCGGTCGCCACGAGCACTTCCACTTTGCCTTCGCGGAACTCTTCGACCAGACGCAGACGCTTCTTCTGCGGAATGTCGCCGGACATGTACGCGGACTGCCACGCGTTGTGGAACAGCTTGAATTCCAGCCATTCGCCCGCGCGCTTGGTGTTGACGAACACGAGCGCCCGCTTCGGCTTCAGGTCCTCGAGGATCCACAGCAGCAGCGGCAGCTTGTCGCGCTCCAGCACGTGGTAGAGCACCTGATCGATGGTCTTGGACGTGATCTGCTCGGGCTCGATGCGCACTTCCGTGACTTCGTGCATGTAGCGCGCGGCCAGCCGCATCACGTCGTAGCTCAGCGTCGCGGAGAAAAGCAGCGTCTGCCGTTCGCGCGCGCAGTGGCCGAGGATGAACTGGATGTCGGCGACAAAGCCCATGTCGAACATGCGGTCGGCTTCGTCGATGACCACAACCTGCACGTGGCGCAGATCCAGCATCTTGCGGCGCATGTAGTCCATCATGCGGCCGGGCGTGCCGACGACGATGTCCACGGTGCCTTCCAGCACTTTGGCCTGCTTTTCCCAGTCCATGCCGCCAAAGACGGCGACGGTGCGAAAATCGCAGTAGCGGCCAAGCTCTTCCGCGTCGCTGGCGATCTGGATCGCGAGCTCGCGCGTCGGCGCGATGATGACCGCGCGCGGCGCCGTATCGTGGTCGCGATCGGTCTCCAGCAGTTCCTTGAAGATCGTCAGCAGGAACGCCGCGGTCTTGCCGGTGCCGGTCTGCGCCTGGCCCGCAACATCGTGCCCCTGCAGCGCAAACGGCAGCGCCTTGGCCTGGATCGGCGTGCAGTAGATGAAGCCCATGTCAGCCAAGCCGCGCTGCAGTTCCTCGGGCAGCGGCATGTCGGCGAACAGCACGTCCGTCTGCGGAACATAGCGCGCGTTGAGGGTAACAGCAGGCTTCGCTTCCGGCGTGTCCGTGGCTTCGGTAGCAATCGGGTCGTGGGTCTCGGTCATGAGTTGGAGTTCCGTGAGGTTGACACCGCAATGATGGCGGCGGCGGGGCAAGTGTCTGGCGTCCCCGGCGCGAATCGAACGCGCGGCCTTTCGCTTAGGAGGCGAACGCTCTATCCTACTGAGCTACGGGGACGTGGCTCGGTCCGGATGCGGAAACTGAGTGTCTCACGGTCCGAACGCGCGCAAGGTAACAGGCTATCCCCACTCGTACAAGTCGCGATGATGCCGACCAATCCCCCACAGCCCCATGAACTGGCGACGGCGCAGCTCGCGGATGAGATTCTGCGGCACAATCGCCTGTATTTTGCCGAAGCCGCGCCGGAAATCACGGACGCTGCTTTTGATGCGTTGGTCGCGGAACTGCGCAAGCGGGACCCGAACCATCCGGCGCTCCAGCAGGTTGGCGCGCCGCTGGCGGCCGTGGAGAGCGAGAAAGTCACGCACAAGCGGCCGATGCTCTCGCTGGAGAAGTGCAACACGCCCGACGAATTCAACGCGTGGCTGCGTGGCATTTGCGCGACGCTGACGGGCAAGCCGAACAATGCGAAGGCGCTGCCGCAAGAAGATGTTGACGCCTGGGCGGCCGAATCACCGATGGCTTGGCTGGTGCTGACGCCAAAGATCGACGGTCTGGCGTGTGCGATTCACTACGACGCCGACGGCAAGCTGAAGTTGGCGGCGACGCGCGGCGATGGCGAAGTGGGCGAGAATGTGACGCATGCGCTGAAACAAGTGAGTGGCGTGCCGGGTGTGCTGCGCGACGGGCTCTTCTGGCAGCACGGGGAAGTGGAAGTGCGCGGGGAGGTGTACCTGCCGCTGTCCGCGTTCCAGCCGGTGGCGGACCAGTTTGCCAACCCGCGCAACCTGGCGGCGGGCGTGCTCAAGGCCAAGGACAATCCGGCGCTGGCGCCCAGTTTCCTGCGCTTCTTTGCCTATGACGTGCTGGGCCCGGAGTTGCAGAGCGAGTCGGCGAAGTTGACGTTTATCAAGCGGCTGGGGTTTACGCCCGCCCCACACGCGCGCATTCGCCCGGCGCAGGCGCACGCGACCTTCCAGGAGTGGGTGGATCGCCGACCCAACGAGGATTTTGAGGCCGACGGCGTGGTGCTGAAGCTCGATGACGCGACGCTGGGACCGCGACTGGGCCTGACAGCGCACCATCCCCGCAACGCGATTGCCTGGAAATTTACCGCGGAGAGCGGGCTGACGACGCTGCGGGACGTGGAGTGGTCGGTAGCGCGGACGGGGACGATTACGCCGGTGGCGATCGTGGAACCGGTGCAGCTTTCCGGCGCGGCGGTGACGCGGGCGACGCTGCACAACGTGTCCAACTTGCGGCGTGTGGCGCTGAAAATCGGCGACACGGTGGAGCTGGTGCGGCGTGGCGGCGTGATTCCGCATGTGGAAAACAGCCAAGGCGGCGGTCACACAGCCATCGAGCCGCCGACGATTTGCCCGAGCTGTGGCAGCGCAACGCGTCTGGAAGAAACGTTCAACAAGGCGACGGGCAAGACGACGGAGCTGCTGGTTTGCACGACGCCGGACACGTGCATTGTGGCGCGGCGCCGGCAGTTGCTGCACTTCTGCGCGACGTTGGAGCTTGACGGTTTTGGCGACAAGGTCATCGACACGCTGCTGGCGGCAGGGCTGGTGACGGACGCGGCGGACCTGTACACGCTGCAGGCAGGCGATCTGGAGGAGTTGCCGCGCATCGGCAAGATCCTGGCGCAGAAGCTGGTGGGAGAAGTGGCGCGGGCGCGTGTGGTCGATTTGGCGCTGTTCCTGCGTGCGCTGGGCATCGAGACGCTGGGCAAGCACGCCGCGACCCTTCTTGCCAATCGCTGGGATCTCGACGAGCTGCGATCGAAGCGCGTGGTGGAGATCGCCGAACTGCATTCGCTGGGCGAAATCACGGCGCAGCAGATCGTCGCAGGGCTTGCGAAGCACGCCGCGCTGATCGACCGGCTGTTGATAAACATCAAGTTGGAGCGACGGGAGTCGCAGATCGGCGAGGGGCCACTGGCGGGCAAGGTCGTCGTGTTCACGGGCACGCTGACGCGCATGAAGCGCTCGGACGCGCAGGCGCGGGTGGTCAAGCTGGGCGGACTTGCCGGCGATAGCGTGACGGCGGAAACGACGACGCTTGTGGTGGGTGCCGATGAAATGGACACGGCGACGCCGTCGTCCAAGCTGAAGAAGGCCCGGAAGCTGCAAGATGGCGGCGGGGCGATTGAGATCCTCAGCGAAGATGCGTTTTGGACGCGACTGGAGACCCCGTGAAACGCGTTCTCCTCGCTGCCGTCGCGGCCGCCGTCCTGACATGCGCACCCGCGGCTTTTGCCACCCAGGGTGAACAGGAGTTGTCCCTCGGCGCGGCTGCCGGAGCGTCGGGCGGCCTCTGGGCCGGCGCGGATGCCCGTTGGCTCTATGATCTCACTGATTTTTGGGCACTCGGCGCAGGCCTGCACGACCGATTCCAATGGTCCGCCCTGCCCGCCGGCCGCCAAGCCGCGACGCTCGAGGCGCGCTTTGTCGTCGACGCGCTGCAATGGGTCCCGTCGATTGGCGGCGGTATCGGCGCGGCCATTGGCCACGACATCGCGCCGACTTTCGTTCCGTGGGCGCATGCGGACTTTGGCGCGGATTACCGACCCAACCGCAATTGGGGCGTTGGCGCGCGCATCGGCGTCGAAGGGCAGATCAACCGCAGCAGCGACTTTGCCTGGGTTGGCGGCGTGTACTGGAACTGGTATTTCGGCAAGGGGATTGGCTTGGACCTCTGACCGCCGACGATCCGCCGCACTTTTTTTCGGGTTCCCCGCGGCAAAACCGGCAAATCCACGAATACCAAGTACGGGGTCGAGCTGGGCCCCTGTTCACGCGCGAAACCGCTGCGTACGGCCGGCGACGGCGTGAACCCACAACTGGCTGCTTGCCGGCGCTCGCGAACACCGCGACGCCGGGGATGGCAGGGCGGCGCGGCGGAGACGCTGCGGGTCCGCGTGAATTCCGGGCCGCGATCAGCGGCCGGGAGTTCCTGGTGGGGTGTACCTGGCGGAAGCTGGGTGCACGGCGGGGGAGGCTTTTGCTGGGTGGCGTGGAGGCCCGGCGCGAAGGGCGAGATGCGCCCGAAAACAGCGGTCTACTCCGCAAACATCCGCACGCCCGTGACAAGTCGGCCCATCATCTTGAGCATGGTTTCGTGATCCGGATGGCGGGCCATGAGTACGCCGTCGCTGAGCAGCGTCTGCTTCCAGTCACGCCGCTGGGCGCCAAGCGGCAGCAACTCCTCCAGAACCAGCGCCGGTCCCAGTTCGCGCTTCACTTCGTCGAGCCCTTCCACGCGCACAATGCGCCCGTGGCCCTGTGCGCGCTTGAA
Source organism: uncultured Myxococcales bacterium (assembly GCA_903850505.1). Lineage (GTDB taxonomy): Bacteria > Myxococcota_A > UBA9042 > UBA9042 > UBA9042 > CAIYBN01. The sequence goes on from CAINLT010000204.1 coordinate 11,067, forward strand.
TACGGCTGCCACGTGATAGCGGCGCTGCGGCGTCTGCTCAAACGTGTGCCAACACACCGCCCGCGCCCATTCACGGTAGACATTGAAATCGTTGGCGTAGTTCATCTGGTCCACGAGCCGACCACCCGGCGCGCGTGCGGCAATCTCGCCGAACACAACCTCGCCATCCGGCTTGCGAAACCACTCCATGTGGGTGAATCCCGTGCCCATTCCCATCGCGCCCAGCACCTTGCGGCCAAACGCCACCGCGTCCGCCATCTGCGGAATATGCGGATCGCGCAGCACAATCTGCGCGGGGCTGATCCATTCCAGCGTGCGCGACAGCAGCGGGTTCGGGTGGTACTGCGCGATCGATTCGAACACCGGCACGCCCTTGATGCAGACCGTGTCGAAGGTGAACTCGTCGCCTTCGACAAACTCCTCGGCGATCATCTCGGGCAAGTGCTTGATGCGCGGCAGGATTTCTTGCAAGTCGACTTCGCCCGTCAACTTGAACGTGTCGCGCGTCCCTGCGCCGTCAATCGGCTTGATGATCATCGGATAGCCGATGTAGCCCACCGCGTGCTGCAGGTCCGCCAGCGTCCGCACGCGATAGTGCTTGGGCACCCGCAGTCCGGCCTTCGCCAGCCGCGCCTTCATGCGGTCCTTGTCGCGAAAATCCCGGGCGTCCTCCGGGCTCAGTCCCGGAATCCGCAATTCCGCCCGCAGTCGCGCCGCCAGTTCGACGCCCACTTCCCACAAGCACTCGATGCGATCCGGCTGCAACCGCCGCAGCGCCGACAGCGCGTGCCGCACGACGCTCTCTTCGTCGCCGAGGCTTGGCACCTGGATGTAGTCGGTCAGCCAGCGCTTCGTGTCGTCGGGCAACTGCTCCAGCGGCACGTCGCCCAGACCATAGACCTGCGCCCCGACTTCCGCGAGTCCGCGCGTGAAACGCGGCATTTCATAGGGAAAATGCGGCGAGATGAAGACAACTTTCATGACAAGCCCTCAGCGCGCCAGAACCCGCAGCGTGCGTCCAACGTGCTCGAGCATCTCGCGCAGCGTGTCGTAGTCCGGATGGCGCATACGCACCCACGCGTTGGCCATGTAACCCGCTTCAACCGGTTGCGTCCGCGTGCCCGCTGGCGGCAGATACGCGTCAATAACCCACTGTCCCAGCTGCTTTTGCAGCATGTCCGCGCCTTCATAGCCGGTGATGTGGCCGTCCCGTTCCGGACGCAGCGCGATCAGCCCGGCGGCGAACTGCCGACTCGGCTTGTCGAACACCCGTCCGTGGGTGATCGCCGCGGCCCATTCGCGATAGAGGTCGATTCCGTTGGCCGCGCTGTAGAGGTCCCAGGTGCAGACGCCCGGAGGACGCGCGCCAATTTCGCCGAATTTCAGGCCCTTCGGCCCAAAAAACCACTCCATGTGCGTCGCCGTCGTGCCGAGACCCATCGCGTCGATCACGTCCTTGCCCATCTGCTTCACTTCCGCATAGCCCGGCGCGTTCATCCGGTTGGTCGTGATGATGTACGGCGACACGGAACGGCTGCGCATCGCGTCCAGCACGTTGGGGTAGTAGTGGGAAATGAAGTCGTGCTGCACCACGCCGTCGATCGTCAGCGTGTCGTAGAAGCCTTCGTGGCCCTCGATGAACTCTTCCATCGCCACTGAACCGCCGCGATCGAGCTGCATCACCTTGGCCGCGCCGGGCAGATCGCGCTCACCGTCGACTTTGATCGTGTCCTGGGCGCCCGCGCCCGCACGCGGCTTCAGAATGATCGGATAGCCGACGCGCTTGGCAAACGCCTTCACTTCCGCAGTAGTAGCTGCTGCGCCCGACGCTGCCGTGGCAACGCCTTTGTCGCGCAGAAAATCTTTCATCGTCGGTTTGTCGCGGCACAAGATCGCCTGCTGCACGGTGAGTCCGGGAATTCCCGTTCGTTCACGCACTCTTGCGGCGGTCATGATGTGTGATTCGACGGTCGTCTCCAGCCGGTCGACCCAGCCGCGCGCCTGAATCCGCCTGACGGCCTGCAGCATCGCATCGTCATCGCAGACCGACGACACCTGCTCGTAAGCCCCCAACCAGGAACGCAATTCGCCGTCGAGATGCTGAGGCGCCGCTTCGCCAATGCCGGTGACATAAGCGCCGACCGACTTCAGGGCACGGGCGAACTGACGTTGATTGGCGGGAAAATGTGGCGCAACGAGAATGACATGCATGTGAACTCCGCAAAGACTGAGATGCCCTCCGGCGCTGAGTCTGGCACAGTCTGGCGCGTCGGCCAAAGAACGCGCGGGTCGACGATGCGGGCGCGGTTCGGTTCGAGGAGAAGTATGCGCAGAGTCGTGGTTCTAGGCCCGCAGAGGCACGTTGTCACCGTCACGGAAGAGCTGAAGTTGCTTGGCCTTTCCGGGAGAATCGCGACGATTACGGCCGGCTGGCAGGAGCGCGAAGCGGAGGACGACGAGCTGTCCGCAGCGCTGGGCAACCGTTCAGTCAACCTGCGTTTGCACGCCCGAACGGACGACGTTTTCGCCCAAGATCGGCAGTTATTGTCCGCACATCGCCGCCGCCAGGACAATCTTCGGCAACTTCAGGACATCTACCGGCTGCGGCTGGATCACCTGATGGCGTCGGCGACGATGTTGATGTCCCGCGTCGGACCGTCGGAGCTGATTGAGCCGGAACGCGCTGATACAATTGAGCAATTGCGAGCGCTCGACGCCCATCACCTGCGGCGCATTCGGGACGTTCACGAGGCTTTTGAGCAGGAAGAACTGCCCGGCGAACGGCGCGCACTGGCGCAGCACCGCGCCGAAGTGGCCGGGATCCGGGAAGAATGCGACGCCGTCGCGATCGCGGGCGGCCATGTTTCGACGTTGATCGGCCGGATGCGCCTGCTCGACGTGGCCGCCGGGATGGCCACCAAGCCGATTCTCGCGTGGTCGGCGGGGGCGATGGTGCTGACCGACCGCGTGATCGCGTTTCACGATCGGCCGCCTGAAGGCGCTGGCAACGCGGAAATCCTCGATGTCGGCTTGGGCATCGCCCGCGGCATCGTCGCGTTGCCGCATGCGACGACCCGGCTCAAGCTCGACGACCATGCACGCATGGCGCTGTTCTCGCGGCGGTTTTTTCCGGCCGACTGCATCTGCCTCGATGCCGGCAAC
>CAINLT010000205.1 GCA_903850505.1 uncultured Myxococcales bacterium
AGGATCTGGATTTCCACGTGGCGACCGCGCTCGATGTAGCGCTCGATGAGCAGCGTGCCGTCGCCAAAGGCCTCCTGGGCCTCGCGCGCCGCCAGACGCAGGGACTCGGTCAACGTCCCGGCCTCGTGCACCACGCGCATGCCGCGACCGCCTCCGCCCGCGACTGCCTTGATGAGCAGCGGGAAGCCCACTTCGTCCACGGCTTTTTGCAGCTTGGCCGGCAGCGTGCCCGCGGTCGGCTTCTTACCCGGCGTCGACGGCGCATCGTCGTTCAGCCACGCGTCGAGCAGGTCGAGATCCGCGGCGGGCGACGGCGAACCGGCGTTCTGGCCGCCGACGATGCCCATTTCAAAACCCGGCACGACCGGCACGCCGATCGAGCGCGCCAGCACCTTGGCGCCGTCCTTGCGGCCGAGGCGCTCCATCACAAGCGCCGGCGGGCCGACCCACGTCAGGCCGGCGTCGACCACTTCACGGGCGAAATCGGCGCGTTCCGCCAGAAAGCCATAGCCGGGGTGAATCGCATCGGCGCCCGTCTGCGCAGCCGCATCCAGAAGCGCGCGAATGCTCAGGTACGGACTCTTGCCCTTGCCTTCTGAACCGATGCACACCGCTTCATCGCACATCCGGACGTGCGGCGATTGCGCGTCGACGTCGGAATGCACGGCGACGGTCGCGATGCCCAAGCCCTTGGCGGCGCGCGCGATGCGACAGGCAATTTCTCCGCGATTGGCGATGAGCAGTTTTTGCATAGTGTGCGTTCGCCTTGCTCTCGCCTACATCCGAAAGACGCCGAAGTGCGGTTTGCCTTCAGCGATGATGTCGCGCTGCCAGGCCGCCTGCAGGCCGACCGAGAGCGCGGCGCGCGTGTGACGCGGGTCGATGATGCCGTCGTCCCAGAGCTGCGCCGTGGCGAAGTACGGGTCGGATTGGCGTTCAAACTCGCCTTTGACCATCTCTTCCATCATGGCCATCTGCGCGTCATCCGCGGTGGCGCCCATCTTGCGCATGGCCTCTTCCTGCACTATCCGCATGACGCGCGCGGCCTGCTCGCCGCCCATGACGGCGATGCGGCTGGACGGCCACGTGAGGAGCAAACGCGGGTCGTAGGCGCGGCCGCACATGCCGTAGTTGCCGGCGCCAAAGCTGCCGCCGACCAGCACGGTGAACTGGGGCACGCTGGCGGTGGCGACGGCGTGGACCATCTTGGCGCCGTCCTTGACGATGCCGCCGCGCTCCGCGTCGACGCCGACCATGAAGCCGGTGATGTTCTGCAGGTAGATGATCGGGAAGCGCTTCTGGCAGCAGAGCTGGATGAAGTGCGTGGCCTTGAGCGCGCTGTTGGAGAACAGCGGGCCGTTGTTGCCGAGGATGCCGACGTTGAACCCGTCGATCCGGGCAAAGCCGCAGACGAGCGTGGGGCCGTAGCCGGGGCGGAATTCGTCAAAGTCGCTGGCGTCGACGGTGCGGGCAATGACCTCGCGGATATCGAATGGAATCTTGAGCTCGGGCGGCACGAGGCCAAGCAGCTCCTCGGGATCGTACAGCGGCTCCTCGGGCGTTGCGCGCGCCACCGGATGCAGCGGCTTGCCCAGGTTCGCGACGATCTGCCGGCCGATGCGAATCGCGTCCGCGTCGTCCTCGGCGATGTAGTCGCACAGACCGGAGACTTCATGGTGCATGTCGGCGCCGCCAAGCGCTTCATCATCCGCGTCCGCGCCCGTTGCCGCTTTGACCAGCGGCGGTCCCGCGAGGTAGACGTGCGCCTGCTTGCGCACCATGACCGTGTAGTCGCTCATGCCCGGAACGTACGCGCCGCCCGCCGTGCCGTTGCCGAAAACGAGCGCTATCTGCGGCAAGCCCGCGGCGGACATCCGCGCCTGATTGCAGAAGCCCCGACCGCCGCGATTGCCCGGCGCAAAAAGCTCCGCCTGGAACAGCAGGTTGGCGCCGGCCGATTCCACAAGCGAGATGGACGGCAGGCCGTTCTCCAGCGCGACGTTCTGGGCGCGAATCATCTTGTCCGCGCCAAGCGGGTAGATCGCGCCGCCTTTCACGCGCGTGTCGTTGGCGGTGATCATGACCCACCGGCCGCTGACCTGGCCAATGCCCGTGATGCAGCCGGCGCCGGGCGCTTCGCCGTCGTATTGGCCGTAAGCGGCGAGCGGGGAGAGCTCCAGGAAGTTGCCGTCGCGGTCGAGCAGTCGCTCAATGCGTTCGCGCGGGCCGAGCTTGTTG
>CAINLT010000206.1 GCA_903850505.1 uncultured Myxococcales bacterium
GACCACCTCGCCGCCGCGCACTTCCAAAATGGCCGCGTCGATCGCGAGCACGCGTGCTTCACGTGCCACACGACCTACACGATGTTCGGCGACTACAAGGCCAAGCTGAAGGGCTTGAAGCACATCTACATCAACTACCTGGGCCACGCGCCGGCCAAGATCAAGCTGTATGAGCCGTTCCAGAACCGCGAATGCCTGCATTGCCACGATGGCGCGCGGTCTTTTGAAGCGCAGCCCGACCATCAGGACATCCGCGGCGAACTGACAAGCAACAAGACGTCGTGCCTGGAATGCCACAGCCCCGTCCATGACATTGACCATCAGGCCGGCGCCAAGCTGTGGGAGGAGCCCAAGAAATGACCCAGCCAGAAGCACAACTCGCGCGGCGATTGCGGTGGGCGGGCAGCCTGATCAGCCTTGGCCTGCTTGTCGAAGCGGGCAGCCTGTACGCGCTGAAAGCGCTCTCCTTCCTCGCGTTTGCCGGCATCGGCGGCGGGCTCGTCGCGGCGGGCGTCGGCATGTTCCTGTACACGGTCTCAGCGGAATAACGGCGTTTCAGCGCGTGTTGAACAGCCTCTGACGCCATGGATCCGGCGCAAATCCGTTGACCGACTTCGCGCCAGCCCCGACACTCGCCGCGCGCTTTTGCGCCAAATGGAGCCCAAGCCATGGCCCGCGTTTCCCGTCGTGACGCCCTCAAGAGTCTTGCCACTGCCGGCATGGCTGCCGCCACCGTTGGTTGCACGGCGCCGACGCCGCCTGCCGCTGCGCAGCCGTCTACGCTGCCGAAGGATCCCATCGTGCCCACTCCGCCGCCCGCCGTTGACGCCGTCGCCAAGTTCGAGCCGCTGCGGTTTCCTTGGCAGACGCCCGACCCGTTCCTGTTTTGCGTGCACCACGACGACGCCTACCCGGCCGCCAATGAGAAATTTGGCCCGGATGCGTCGCTGGACGGTCGGCAAATGGGCCAGGACTTCGCCGGCAAGGATAGCTGGCGCATGTACCATGGCCGCGTGGTGCCCGGCTTTCCCTCGCATCCGCACCGCGGCTTTGAGACGGTGACCGTTGTGCGCCGCGGCTTGATTGACCACTCGGATTCCTTGGGCGCCGCAGCGCGCTACGGCCACGGCGACGTGCAGTGGCTGACTGCGGGCGCCGGCATCCAGCACGCGGAGATGTTCCCGCTGTTGGACCGCCAAGGGCCCAATCCGGTGGAGCTGTTCCAGATTTGGCTGAACCTGCCGCGGCAGGACAAGATGGCCAAGCCTTACTTCAAGATGCTATGGGCGGACACGATTCCGCATACGACGGCGCGCGATGCGCAGGGTCGGACGACCGAGATCGTGATGGTCGCGGGCCGTCTGGAGCAGCAAACGCCGCCAGCACCGCCGCCGTCCTCGTGGGCCGCGCGCGCGGATACGGACGTGGCGATCTGGACGCTGAAGCTGGCGCCCCATGCGCAGTGGACCGTGCCGGCGGCCGCGAAAGGCAGCAACCGGATGCTGTACTTCTTTGAAGGCGACACGCTGCAGATTGGCGACCGCCAGATCCCGGCAAAGCAGGCGATCACGATGCGCGCGGACGTGCCCGCGGTGCTACAGGCGAGCGCGCAGGGCGCCCAGTTGCTGATGCTGCAGGGACGGCCGATCGGCGAACCGGTGGCGCAATATGGGCCGTTCGTGATGAACACGATGCAGGAAATCCAGCAGACTTATCAGGATTACCAGCGCACGCGCTTTGGCGGCTGGCCGTGGAACCGCGATGATCCGGTCCACGGCGCCGAGCCGCAGCGGTTTGCCAAGCGCCCGGACGGCGTGGTCGAGAAGCCTGACGCGTGATTACGGCGAGACGCCAGCGCAGGTCGTGAACTGGTCGTTGCAGCCCTTGTCGATCATGCACTGGTCGCACGCCGGGGTCTTGCCGCCCATGCAGCTCGTCAGGCAGTTCTTGAACGTGCAGGACAAGATGATAGCGAAGCAGCCCGAGCAGCCGTCGCTGAGGCCCGTCTGGGTTTTGACACACGCGGTGGCCTTGGTGGCGTCGCCCATGCTCTGCATCGCGCAGGTCGTGGTCGCGTCTTGAACCTTGCCCGAAGCGAGGATGGTCTTGTCCGCGTCGTTGGTGCACGCGCCCGAGGCGGCGGTGTCGGTGGTTGCGCCGGTGTCGATCGGGCCGGTGTCCATCATGCCGGTGTCCATCATGCCGGTGTCCATCGCGCCCGTGTCCATCATCGTGTCCATCGGCATCGCCGTGTCCTTGGCGGCATCAGCCGTTGCGGCATCCGTGCCGGCGGCGTCAGCCAGACCGGCGATGTCTGCGGTCAGGCCAGTGTCACTGCCAGCTTGCGTGTCGGTGGTGAGCGAGCCGCCGCCGCCGCTGCTGGTGGTCGTGCCACAGGCAGTCGTGGAGAAAGCGGCGATACAAAGGGCGAAGATGGCGAAGATGCGATTCATGAAGCTCCTGCGGGCGGCGTGGCAAAACCGCAGAAGTGCGGCACGTTTAGCATGGCGGGCGCGCGCCCAATGTCAAGGTCCGGCCGGTGCAGCGCGGCGTAACCGTTTGAATGCAAAGCCCACGCCGTCGGTCACGGGCCATTCGGATCGTTCGGCGGCGTCTGGATGGCGTTGGCCGGCCAAGCCGGGTCGGCGAGTTTCGGCGGCGTGAGGAACGCGGGCGGCTGGGAGAAATCCAGGAGATCCAGCAAATTTGAGGCATTGGCATCGCGAAACGTCAGCGCGCCCAGGTTCCACTTGGTCTCGATCAGCCGCAGGATCGACGTGTGGTCGTGCACGACGTGCGAGACGTAGTTCGCTTTGGCGAACGGGGCGATGACCACCGTTGGCACGCGAAAGCCGAGGCGGTCATAGCCCCCCGGCACGCCCTTGGCCTTCACCGGATCGGGCGGAATGTCGTCCGGCGCAAAAGCCGGCGGCGGCGGGACGTGGTCGTAGTACCCGCCATGCTCGTCGTACGTCAGGACCAGCACCGTCGTGGGCCAATCCGGACTCGCCATCACCGCCTGGATGATGCCCGCCGAGAACGCTTCACCCTGGTGAATGTCCTGCGGATTCTCCTCGCTGACGTTGGGATGCGGCGTGATGAGGCTGAAGAACGGCAGCGTGCCCGCCTTCGCGTCGCTCAAGAACTTGGCGATGGGCAGCACGTTGTCCGTGTGGGCAACGTAAACAGACGGAAAGATGGCGATCTCCGGGAATCCGGCGCTGTACTCCACCCACGGAATCCCGAACTTGTCGAGCTTGTCAAAGATGGTCCCGCCCTTGGGCGGCGCCTCGTCGAGCGCAGGCAGCGTCGTCGTCAGGAGCCCCATCGCCGTCGCGGCGTGCAGGAAGCGACGGTTCGGGTACGTCTGCGCCATCACCGAGCCAAAATAGCGATCGCAAATGGGAAACACGCTCGCGAGGCTGTAGTAGAACGGCAAATCGGCGCCGGTCCAATAGCCCATGCCTTCCTTCCCGCTGGTCTTGGCAAAGCCGTCCATCTTGCCGCCATTCCATTGCGTGTGCGACGACACCCAGTTCTGCGTGACGTGATTGGCGGTCTGTTCGGTCGTCGTCAGGTGGTACGCGAGCACGACGGCGCCATTGGCGTCGACGTTCTGGTTGGTCGGTTTGCCGTCGGCGTCCAGCGCGAAGCCTTCGCCACGCCTGAGCATGCCAAAGTAGTTGTCGTAACTGTGATTTTCCATCATGAGCACGACGACATGCGTCACCTGCGGCAGCAAATCCGCGCCTTCCGGCTTGGCCGGATCGGGCCGCGTGCCCGGCGGCAGCGGCGGCTGCGTCGCGGGATTGCCCAGCAGGATTGGCGCGCCGGACGGCGTCGTCGCCACTTCCACAACCGCATCACCGGCACCTGCATCGTCCGCTTGCGTTGTCGCCGGCGAGGCGCACGCGTGGAGCACCGCGACCGTCAGGATCGCCACCGGCCATTTCTTCCGCATCGTCCACCTCAAGCGTGCCGCCACAGCGTCACCAGCGTTTGCGGGTCCGGATCGGCGAGGAACGTCGCGCCCGCCTTGCGAAACCCATCGGCCAATTCATCGAGCGCCTGCTGCCGCGCCGCCGCATCGGACCGCAGCAGACCGCGCGCCGCGTCAATGTCTTCTGGATCGGTCAGGCCGTCCAGCACGGCGCGGTCATCGGACTCGCGCAGGGTCACTGCCAGCACGCGATGGCCCTGCACGCGCACGGCCGCGCACGCCTTCCACAGCGGCTCGCACGCGTGGGACAAGGCGCGAAAATCGGAGATGAGCACAATCGCGAACGGACCTTTGCGCGCCGTCGCCGCTGCCCGCAGCCCATCCACAAGCCCGGCGACGCGCTCCTGCGCCGCCAACCGCGGACGATACGGCAGCGCCAGCTCCATCGCGCGGCAGTACCGCCGCAGGATCGCGATGTCCTGACGCGCGGCCGGCTCCGGCCCCCGCAGCAGCGGCGAACGTTCGCGCTCCGGCAAGCGCGCCATCGCCGCCATCACCACGCGTTGACGCCGGCGGAGCACCGCCTCGGGCGTTCCGTCGAGCACCGGCAAGGCCAGCCGCTCCACCGCCGTCAGGTAGTCCGCCACCGTCGCCACGAGCTCGTCGTCCAGCATCGGCGTCAAGTCTTCCGCGACGGTCCGGCGCAGGTCCAGCAGCGCCCGGTCGGCATCGCGCAGCGCCGCCAGCCCCTCCAGCACCGGCCGCCGATCGACAACGCGCCCGTCGACAAGCGCCAGGCCAAACGGATCGTGGCTGCGCGCGCACGCCTCCGCCAGCGAGTGCACAAGGTCCATCGCCTGATCCAGCGCGCCGTGCCCCGGCCGACCGTCGCGCATCGTCGCGCCGGCATCGAGCACCGCGTAGAGCGCCCGTGTGCGCTCCCGCTCAAAACTGCGACTCATCAGCCGGCCGCGCGCCGCGGACGCTTTCCACGCGATGTGCTTGAACGGGTCGCCCGGCACGTGTTCGCGCAGCTCGCGCAGATCGTCGCCCGCGCCGGGGACGCGATCCGGCTTCTCTGAACCGGTCGGCCGCGGCGAATTCCGCCGCGTCTCCGCCAGCCGCCGCAAGTCCAACGGCAGCGACCGGGGCAGGACGGCCAATTCGCACGGGCAAGGCAGAAAGATGTCCGCGGACAGGAGACCCATGGCGTCGGTCAGCCGCGCCTGCACGCCGAGGATCCGGTGCACCGCCGCGAGCTTGGGCAACACGACAAGCGCCACGCGCGTGCCGGAATGGCGCAGGTACAGCGAGCGGCGGCTGTCATCGCTGAGCTGCAGGCCGGCGCTCGTCCACCATTTCTGCAAGTCGATGCGCAGGCCGTCAAACTCCGCTGGCACATGCAACTGCAGGCGCAGCCGAATCAACGCGTCCACGCGATGCGTCACGCCGCGCTGGATCTCGCCATCGTCCTGCTCGCGATCGACCGCCAGCGTCGCCATCACGCCGCACGGCGCCTGCATCGGCGCGAGCGCCCGGCGAATCCGCAGGACTTCCAGCAGCATCAGGACCAACAGCAGCACGCCCGCCAGCACCGCGCCCGGCACGGCCAGCAGCAGGCCCGCGCCGATCAAGCCCAGCGCCACCGTCAGCAGCATTCGCCCGCGCGCTTCCAGCATCCGTCAGGCCTGCGCTTCCGGGTCGACGATGACCACGTCTGGCCGCGGCGGTGCCACGCCCGGCTGGGCATCGCTCAAGCGCGTGCGCACCGCAACGTCTTTCACGACCGCCGCCGACGTCACGCCCTCGATCGCCGCGTCCGTCGTCACCATCACGCGGTGCTCCAGCACCGGCCGCAGCATCTTGCGCACGTCGTCCGGCGTCACGTAGTCGCGGCCCTGCAGCAGCGCCCACGCTTTGGACTGCCGCATCAGCGCCAGGGACGCCCGCGGCGACGCGCCCAACGCCACGCGCGGATGCGTGCGCGTCGCCTGCACGAGCCGCACGATGTACTGCATCAGCTTCTCTTCCACGTGCACCGCATCCACGGACGCGGCAAAACCCAGCAGTTCGTCCACGCTGACCGCCGACTCCACCGCCGGCACGGGCTTGTCATACGTCTGCAGCATCCGCGCCTCGTCCGCCGCGCTCGGGTATTCCAGCTGGATGCGCACCAGGAAACGGTCGATTTGCGCTTCCGGCAGCAGATACACGCCTTCTTGCTCCACCGGATTCTGCGTCGCCAGCACCAGGAAGGGCTCCGGCAGCGGCTGCGTCGCGCCCTCGATCGTCACTTGGCGTTCCTGCATCGCCTCCAGCAGCGCCGATTGCGTCTTCGCCGGCGCGCGGTTGATCTCGTCGGCCAGCACGATCTGCGCAAACAGCGGGCCGCGGCGCAGCTCAAACTCATGAATTTTCTGGTTGAAAATGTACGTGCCCGTGATGTCCGCCGGCAGCAGGTCCGGCGTGAACTGGATGCGCCGGAACGCGCAGCCCGTCGCCTGCGCCATCGCCTTGGCGAGCGTCGTCTTGGCCAAGCCCGGCACGCCTTCCAGCAGCACGTGCCCGCGCGCCAGCATCGCCGCCAGAATCAGCAGCGGCACGTCCTCGCCGCCGATGTAGACCTTGCCCACCTCCGCCAGCACGCGATCGCGCAGCGCAACTGCCGCCGCCAGCCGTGGGTGATCGAGCGCGCCGCTTGTCGTCATCTGCATCTCCGGGGTTCAAACCGCGCGCACGATGCCCGAGGTTGGGTGCGATTGCCAGCCTCACAGCGCATCGGTTGCACTCCTGTCGGTCTGGGCAAGCAACGATTCCGCCCACTCCACGTCCGACGCCAGTTGGCCAAAACGCGCCCGCGACAGCGGCGCATCGTCGATTTCCGCCGCTTCGCGCACGCCATCCAGCACGCTGCGCAGGCGCGGCCCCGCGTTGGGGTGCACGCGACCCTGGCGAATCATCGCCGCGACCGGGTCGCCATGCTCGCGCGTCATGGGCTCGCGGTCGATGAGGCGAATCCGCCGCTGCAGGTGGGCGGCCAGCAGGCGCGCGGGCTTGCGATAGTCCGCGTTCAGGTTGCCCAGCCACGCCAGCACCGTGTCCATGAGCGCCGTGCGTTCGCGCAGCGGCGTCGCTTCCGGCGGCACGATCGGCGGACCGGTCCGCGCCTGCAGCAGGATCGGCATGCCCAGCAACAGCAGCACCATCAACACCAGCGCCGGTCCCACGAGCCGTCCCGCCAGCAGATGCGCCAATTGCCGCAGGAGGTCGGACAGTTGCTCCAGGCCCGCGCGCAGGCCCGCACGTTGGACGCCATGCCGCGGCGCAAACGTACCCGTCACGGCCGTCGCGTTGGCGAGCAGCGTGACCCGACACGGCCGATCGGCGACGCAGTAGTAGCGCAACACATTGGCGGCGAACTGCTTGTTGTCGTGAAAGCGCTCCAGCATCGCATTGAGCCAGACGCTGGGATCGGACAGCGCCAGCACGCGGCCTGCGCCCAGATCCGTCTCCGCCAGCCACGCCGCGCCCGGCTCGTCAAAGAGGCCCCACGCCACGACCGGACGGTCGCTGTCCTGGAAACGCAGCGTCGCCGGATGATTCAGGACGATGGGCGCGTGGATTTCATGGCTCAGGAACGCCGCCAAGGACAGCTTGGCGCCGTGCATCTGCCAACGCAGCGCGAGCTGCTCGGACTCGCGGTCCGGCGCAATGGTCACCATCGGCAGGCCGTCAACGCCTTCATAGTGCTGCAGCGCGCGGGCCGGCGCATCGACGAGGTTCAAGCCAAATGGCCGCAGCCATGCCGCGCCCTTGGCAAAATCGTCCGCGACAATCAGCCGACCACCGGATTCGACAAACCGCGTCAGGCTGTCCAGCGCCGCGCCCTGAGGCGCCACCTGCGGGGAAACGACGAGCAGCACGTCGTGTTCGTCCACCTGCGCCCAATCCAGCTTGTCCAGCGTGTGGATTTGCAGATCGACGAGGCCCGCGACCGCCTGCAGGTTGTTCAAGCCGTTCCAGTCATGCGACGTGGGATCGAAATCCGCCGCGAGCGCCGCAACGGGCAGGCACGCGCACAGCGCGAGGAGAACGCGCTTCATTGGCCTTCCTCCACCCGGTTGAGCGCTGAACGCGCGGCATCGGCAACATCCGCGTCCGTGCGCCGACCATAGAGCGCCCTCTCCACGCGCCGGACGGCGTCGCGCAGGTCGGCGTGCCCGCGGCGAATCGCTCCGGTCACGCGCGGCTCCACGTCGCGCGGCGTCTCGCGGGTCCAGTCTACCGGTTTCTGCGTCCACGACCGCACGCTGGCGCTGAACGTTCCGCGCACGACGGCACGACAGCTCGCCGGCAGCAGTTCACAGCCGTCGTACAACCCGTCGTGCGGCAGCTCCAACGCGAATTCCAGCGTCATGTGTTCATCGGCCTGCACTTGCCACAGATAGCGACCTGCGGGCAGATCCGCCACGTCAAAATCGCCATCGGGCACGGCGATGCGCGTCACATTGTCGGAATTGTCGCGGGCCTGCAGCACCAGCATGCTCGCGCACGGACGCCCCGTCTCGCCGTGGACGACTCGCCCGCGCAGCCGGCACGACGGCTCACCCGCCGCGATCGAGCGCACCTGCTCGTCGGGCAAGCCCGCGGAACTCGCCTCCCGCCACGCCTGCAAGGCCAGCTCGCGGCGCCGCGCCCGCCAACGCTGCACGACAACGGCGGCAATCAGCGCGAGCAGCGGCACGGCGTACAGCCAGCTCGAGAGCTCGGGCGGCGGCGGAATCTCCAGCGATACGACGGGACTCCAGCCAATTTCATGCCACGGCTCCGGCACCTGCGCGCGCGCCACGAGGCCGACCGCACCGGGCGGGAACATCCGGGTCAAAGCGTCGCCGCGGGCAACGGCAAGAAATCGCCCGTCGGCGTCAGTCGTCAGCGTCGCCAGCAGGTGCCGCTCCATGTGCAGGGACACCGCGGCGTTGACCACCGGTCGCCACGCGCCCAGCCGCGCCGTGCGCACCCTGCCCTCCAGGCACCAATCCGCGTCGGCCAACTGCGCGCCGGCCGTCGTACACGCATTCTTCTTGTTGCCAGCGTGCTGGACCAGCTCAACCTGCACCGCGCCCAGCAGGTCGATCTGCAGCGACGCGTCGGCCGCATTGACTTGTTCGTTGCCGACGAGATGCGCGGACACGACCCGCGGACCTGGCGCGCCCAACGCCGTCGCCGGCAGCACCGCCCGGGCAATGCCATCGCCATCGGAGCGCGACACCACGACGGGCTTGCCGTCCACCGCCCACTGCACTTCCAGCGCCGCCAGTGGCAGGTCGCCGGAGCGCACTTCCGCCGTCAATTCCAGGTCGCCGCTATCGGTGCGCAGTTGCGTCGGCTGGGCGTGCAATTCCAGCGCAGCATCCTGCTTGCGGAGGTCGAACAGGGTCTCAGCCGTCGCCTCACCCAACGTCGGACCACCGGCAAACCGCGCTTCCACATGCGCCAAACGGTCAGCGCCCAGCCAGTCACCCAGCGGCACGCGCACAGCAAAGTGGCCATCCGCGCCTGTCGTCGCCACGAGATCCTCGCGGATGCGGTGCATCTCCGCGGGCGGCGGGCTTCCAGCCACCAGGAGCGCCACCGCGGCGTTGGCCACCGGCTGCTCCCGACTGTCCCGCAGGGTTCCGCGCACTTCCCGCTCTCCGCCGGCCGGCACGACAACGAACTCCAAGCGCGTGCGCGCCCGCAGTTGCACGCGAAGCGCGAAGCCGGGCACTGCGAGCAGCGCGGTCGCCAACACAAGCCAAGCTGCAATCACTCTCCGACGCGTTTGGCCCACCTGCAGCGCGGACGACGACGCGCCCAGCAACGCATGATGCCGAGTCTACCGCCGCCGCGCCAGCGCGTTTGCGCGCGATCTGGCACCGTGGTAGCCTCGCATCGTTCCAAAGTGACGGTGGACGACCGTCGGCGCAGTGTAGGCCGTCGCCCATTGCGACGTCCCCCGAGTTCGACGCGCACGCGCGGCGATCGGTTCACGCGCCGCGACGCAATCGACCGGAGCGATGCGAATCGGGGGGCAAACGTGCGCTTCGTGACAAAATCCACGAATCGTGTCAAACAGACTGCGGGCTGGAAGGGTTCGAGTGGACGCGCTAGCCAAACGGAAACGCGATCGAGCCCGACGGGGATCAGGCACTTATCAGGCAACAAGCATTCGGCGCGGAGAGGATCTCATGCAGAATAACGACTTGCAGAAACGGGTGTTGGCTTCCCGGTCGGCCCTGACGGCCCTGCTCCTCGGCGCAATGCTGGCGGCAACCGCCTGCGCGGAAATCCGTTCGGCCAAGCCGGAAGACGCCGAGGGCCTCGCCGCGCTGCGTGCGGACCGCGAGCAGGACAACGTCCTCGTTGAATACCAGAAGGTGCGCAAGAAGGAGATCGAGGCCAAGGGCGAAAACCCCGATAGCTTGGACAACGCCGCGCCGCTGAAGGACGAAACCCGGTTCAAGGAACTGTGGGAAAAGCGCAAGAAAGAGGTCTACGACTCCAAGGTGGACCGCTACAAGGAGTTGTCCGCAGACGTCGTGGGCCAGTGCCTGACCAAGGCGAAGGCGGGCGCGTCGGCGGATGACATCGACCGCTGCGTGACGTCGACGCCAGCCGCGACGATTGACCCGATGAAAGCGGGCCTGCTGGCGCTTGGCGTCATCGGCTTGGCCGTGGTGCTGTTCGCGGTGTTTCGCTCGGCCCGTCGGCGCATCGATCCGGTGGCGCAAGCCGGCCAGAAAGTGAACCTCGCCGTCCAGCAGGGCGACAAGGAAACCATCGTCACGGGCGACTACAAGGGCTACGTGCTCCGCATTGAGGCGTCCGCGCCGGAAGTGGGTGAAGGCGACGGCTTCCTGCGCGTGCTCGTGATGTCCAAGGTCGACCCGCACACGCTGGTCCGTTTTGGTCCGCTGGCGCCGCCGACTGGCCTCGACTTGCCGGACCTGAATGCGCCGGAAGTGCACGATGCGCGCGTGCCGGAAGGCTACAAGCTGCGCCTTTCGCAGAGTGCGAGCGCCGATGCGATGCTGGCCGGCGATCTGGCCTTCCAGCTGCGCGACTACGATCCGGTGGACGTTCGCGTGCACGACGGCGTGTGCGGCGTGACCTGCTGGCAGGTGCCGCAATCGGCCGATCGCGTCATCGAGTTCATCGAGCTTGCGGTGAACTGCGCCAAGCAGTACCCGCAGGCGTAAAGCCCTGCCGTGAATCCCCCGCACCCTCAGCGCAAGCCGACGAATTGGCCGCAAGTCCTGTTGCGCGCCAGCGTGGCGCTTCTGGCGATGCTCGTCGTTGCAGTCGTGCTGGGCGTCGCGACGGGACTGGCGGGGCGCATTCTCACCATCTTTGGCTTCTATGAAGTGCTCGCGGCGTTGGCGCTTTCCGTCGCCGCCGTGGCCATCGCCCATTTGCTGCGCTGGCGACCTCAGGCTGGCGCGCTGCTGATCGCGCTGGCGGCGGCGACTGTTTGGCTCACGATGCATCGGCTCACCGACGCTTGGGCTTTTCGCGCCGAGCAGGCCCAGGCCGTGCTGCGGGAATCCCACGACCTCGCCGAGGACTTTCTGGTGTCGGGCGCCGACACGCCGCTGCAGTTGGTCGATTTGGGCCTCAACGCGGAGACCGGCGCGGATGGCATTCGCGGCGCGCTGCTGGTCGAATGGCGCGCGGGGCCGCTCATGCTCCGGGCGATCGGCCTCGAGCGGCGCTTGCCGGCGCAGCCGTTGGTGCAGGCGCTGTTGCTCGCCGCGACGCTGGCCTTCCTCACCGTGCTGTTGCGCCGCGCGCTGTTGCATCTGGCTTCTGAGCCGCGCTGTGTGGTCTGCGGGCGCTACCTGCGCCGGACGCGCACGGGACGCGTAAGCCCGGATGAAGCGCAGCGGCTGGCGATGGCTTGGGCCACCGGCGACGTGCCAACGCCGGAATTCGCCGCGAGCGCGACGGGGCCCGAGTTGCTGCGCGAAACGTGCAGCGCAGGTCATACGCAGCGCGAGGGTCTGGCGCTCGTGCAGTACCGCAGTCGGACGTTGGGGAGTGGCGGCGGCGGGCTCGTGGCGCGGCTGCCGGCGCTGCCTGACTCGGCCGCTGAAGGGTAGCTCAGCGCGCGCTCAACTCCGCTTCTCAATCCAGCGCTGGCGCCGCTCATCCAGCTCATGCGGCGCGACCCACGGCATCGGCCGTTCGGCGAGCTTGAACGAAATCCGGTCGCCAAAACCAAAAGCCTGCCGCAAGTGCCCGCCGTCCAGATACACCATGCCGGTGTACATGCGTGAAGTCACTTCCAGGTCATCCACCACGCCGCCTTCCAGCGGATCGCCTTCCAGCGCCCAGGACATCAGCTCGCGCGCGCGGAACTGCACCTGCCGCGCGTCGACGTCCAGCATCTGGCCGCCTGCCGAGCGAATCGCCGCCGTCGAGCCCGCGGCGGTCGCAATCCACAGGCCGGACGACTTGTGGTCCTGCGTCTTCTCGCCCACTTTCAGCACGTAGCGCGACGTCTCCGCCGGCGACTGGTGGGCAAGCAGCACGTCATTGAGCGCGAGATCGCGAATCGGCTTGCCGTTGATCGCGACCTGCAAGCGCCAGAGTCCGCGGCTGCGGATCTCGCCGGCGGCGATCTGGTCAAGCAGTGCGCCAAAGCCCTCCGGTCCAGCCGCGCAGAAGTAGCCAACGGACGAACTTGCGGCGCTGTTGATGCCGAGCATCGGCGGGCCATCGCTGTCGGGCGTCGCGGAAATCGCATGGGAGGCGCGCAGAAAGGTGCCGTCGCCGCCCACTGTCACCACCAGACTGGCGCGAGCCGCGTCGCGGCGGCCAAAATGGGTCACGACACGGTGATCAATGCCCCGCGCCTGCAGCTCGGCCTCCACCCGCGCGAGCGACGCCACGTGCTCCTCATGCGCACCCACGACGCGCGACGCCAGCGGATCGCGGCTGCCAATCAGTCGCGCCAGGCGGCGATCGGGGCGATTGGCCTGCTGTTCCACGGCCGTCGTCTTGCGCACAACGACGACGTGGCCCAAACGCACCACATCGCCCACGCGATGGCTGGGACGCTGACGCTTCATCCGCGGTTGCCCGCCTGATTGAGGGCTGCGCTGATGGCCGCGCCGCTCGGATCGGTCAGCATGTCGTCAAAGGGCAGCGGCTCACGCTCGGGCTGCACCAGCGGAATCGTCATGCGAAAAGTCGTGCCGGCGTCGAGGACGGAATCGAACGTCAGCGCCCCGTGGTGCGCCTGGACGATCTGCCGGGAGATGTCGAGGCCCAAGCCGAGGCCCTTCTCACCCTTTGTCGAGAAGAACGGCTCAAAGACCTTGTCGGCGAGATCGCCTGCGATGCCAGCGCCGTTGTCCGCGACTTCCACGACGACGTTGTTGCCCTCGGTGCGGACGCGGATGTCGATGTGCCCGCCCGAAGGCGGCAAGGCGTCCGCGGCGTTGCGGATCAGGTTGATCAGCACCTGACGAATGCGCTGGGCGTCGATGAATACTTCCGGCCGATCGCCGAACTCAAAGCGGATGTCCGCAAGCTTCACGGCGCGATCGCAGCGCACAAACCGCAGCACGCCTTCAATGACGTCGACGATGTCATGCGGCGCAATGTTGACCTGACGCGCGCCACCTGCGGCAAAAGAGCGGATTTCGTCGACGAGGCCGAGAATGCGCTGCTGCGCCTCCAGCATCAGCTCCGCCGC
>CAINLT010000207.1 GCA_903850505.1 uncultured Myxococcales bacterium
CGTCGCAGTCCGTCGTGACCTGGCCGGGCATGCACACGGAGCTGACGCAGACGTCGCCGCTCGTGCAGCCATTGCCATCGTCGCACGGCGCGGCGTCGCTCAGGTTGGTGTGGATGCAGCCGCCCGTGGGCGTGCAGTCGTCCTTGGTGCAGGCGTTGCCGTCGCCGCAGTCCTTGCTCGGCGTGCCGATGCACTTGCCGTCCGTGCAGTGGTCGTCGGGCGTGCAGGTGCTGCCATCGTCGCATTTGGCGGTGTCGTCGCTCGACCAGTTGACCTGATCGGCGAGCGCGAAGCACCGTTGGCACGGATTGGCCGGGTTGATCGCCGCGTTGGCGTAGCAGACCTTGTCGATCAGGCAGTGGTCGCTGGCGCAAGTCGGGCCGGTGTCGATGCTGATGTCCGGCTGGACGTCCGCTGCGTCTGGCGCCACGTCGACGGGGGGCAGCGTGTCGGTGACATCCTGGACGTCCAGGGGCAACTGTTCGGCGCTTTGGTCCGGCGCGGCGTCGGTGCCGACCGGCACGTCCGTGACGGTATCGGTCAACTCAGCGTCGCTGCCGGCGATCGTCGTGTCGGGCGTGCCCGTGTTCGAGATGGCGGCGTCGGTTCCACAACCTGCCAACGCGACGAGCGCGCCGACCAGTGTCAGGTAAACGGACTGCTGCAACCACCGCAGATGCGGCTTTACCGGATTGGCTGTATTCACGACGAACTCCCCGTTCTGCCACGTCTAAGTCGGCAGAATATCCGCCAAACAGCCCCCGCTGTTTGACCCCCAACTTCGCCACTATACCACGCCCACTTGGAATGGAAGAGGCCCCGCGGGGACAAATCTGACCTTTTGGCTGGTGCCTTCTCTAGCGCACGTCGCTCAACTGCGCAACTGCACGGCGGCGTCCACGAGCACGGCGGTCATCGCCAACTTCGGATTCGGATTGAGCACGAGCTTGTCTTCCAGCCGCTGCGTCGCGTCGATCGCGGCCACCAGCCGACCCGCGTCCACGCGCTGCGCCAGCGCCCGCAGTCCCGAGGCCACGCGCGCATGCGGCAGCGTCTCCGCCGGCATCCCGGTCGCCACCATCAGCGCGTCCCGCCAGGCGCTGCGCAGGATCTCCAGGATCCACGGCAAATCGGCGCGCACCAAATCCTTGCCTTTCGCGTCGCTTTCGTCTGGCCGGATGCCCGCGAGGCGGCCGCCGAGGCCTTCCACAAACGCCGCCGCCTCACTCGGTGCGTCGATGCCGAGGCGCAGGGCAAACGCCACAACGTGATCGACAAACGCCATGCGCGCGCCATCGCACAGCGTCCGCCCCAACGTCATCGACCCTTCCGCCAGCGCGGACGCCGGTCGCGCCATCTCTTCAGGCTGTCCTTCGGCGATCAGCAACGCCGCGACGTCATCGGGCGAGAGCGGCGCAAACCGCAGCACCTGGCAGCGCGAGCGAATCGTATCCAGCAGCATCTGCGGCTTGGACGTGACGAGGATGAAGACCGTGCGCCCGGACGGCTCCTCCAGTGACTTCAGCATCGCGTTCGCGGCTTCCTCGCGCAGCAGGTCCGCCGACTCCACGATCAAGCCCTTGATCGCACCCACCACCGGCTCATACCGCAAGCGCTTCAATGCGTTGCGCACTTGATCGATCTTGATCGTCGCGCCGTCTTTCTCCAGGCGCGTCACGTCCGGGTGATCGCCGCGGATGAACGCCATGCACGACGGACACGCGCCACACGGATCCGCGCTCGCCGGATCTGCCCGCGTGCACGCCAGCCGCGCCAGGAGCGACTGCGCCACGACGTCCTTGCCCACGCCTTCGGGGCCTTCAAAAAGGTAGGCGTGACCCGGCGTGCCGCGCAAAATGAGCCGCGAAAGGGCGCTCACTTGCGCGCGATGACCGCGAATTGCCGAGAACCGATGCAGCGCCATGGCCACTCCTCACGCGCCAAGCGTCACCCGGACGCGCGGCAGGGTCAACCGCGGCCGCGGCGGAATCGTCTCACGCCTGCGAGAGCACCAATCCAAAACCCTCCCGTCGCCCGGCCGCAGATCCGCGGCGCATGCCTTCGTTGGCCGGTCTTGCAAGGCCTCGAGCCTTGCTGCGACCGTCCGCCTTGGCCTGCTTGCGGCTCCTTGCCGGTCTCGGTCCGGGTTTCTGCTCGTCGCTCTGGATCCGGGGTTGTCTCGCGGCGTCCCAACCGGCACACTTGGCGTGATTCGCGACGCAACGTTTTGCTGCGTCTTGGCGTGAGGTTCGCATCGCTATGCATGACGATCGTCGACAGCACCCGCGTTTTCCGATTCTTCTCGTGGCTATGGCGCACACGTCTGAAGCCTCGTTTGAAGTCGTGTGCACGAACGTGAGCGCGGGCGGCGCCTTCCTGGCGACGCGGACAGCGGCGCAGGCCAACGCGCCCATCGAACTGGAACTGAAGCCCCATGGTCCCGATGGGCCGACTGTGATGCTGCTTGGGCAGGTGCGCTACGCCGTGCCGCGTGGGACGGGCAGCCAGCCGGGCTTTTCCGTGACCTGGACCGAGGCGCAATGTCCGACGAGTCGCCTCGCGCTGGAGCAGGTGCTGCGCGACATCCTGCGCGTGCCGAAGTTCCGCGTGTCGGCCGATGGCTTGGGCGGCCGGTTCCGCTTTGGCATGCCGATGGCCGATGACCAGCCCGAGGAACCCGCGCGCGTCGTCTTCCGGCCGCCGGAGCCGGTGTCGCAATCAGAATACGCCGTTGCACCGGAATTTGCCGCGGCGCCGGAATTCTCAGCGCCCACCGAACAGTTCGCGGTATTTGCCGATCTGGCCGACGCCGTGCAGCAGGCCGAACCCGTTGACGCCGCGCCCGCCCACGACTTTGACCACGCCGAGGAAGCAGAAGCGCCGCGCGCGGGTGCCGACTTGTTCAGCGATTTTGCCGCGCTGTCGATTGGCGACGAGGCGCCGGACCATCGCTTCGCAGAGACCGCATTGGATGCGCCGTCCGCCGCCGAACCTCCAGCCGCGCGCGCCGGCTATGAAGCAGAAACATTGGAGCTCTCGGCGGCCATGGCGGCTGCGCTCGCGCGCGAGATCAGCGCCCGCGACGCGCATGACGCCGCTTCGGCTTCCGCTGGACCGTCGCCAATTCCGTCGTTTGAGGATCCGACCTTTGACTGGTCGGAATTCGAATCAATCGAAGGCCTGACCGACGCCGACGAAGAGGCGGCTGCCGATCCGCGCGACGCGGCCGAGACGATCGAAGTTTCCGTGGCGCGCCTCCTGGCCGCCGAACCGACGCTGGACGTCTTCCGCGGGGAAAGCACCTCGCCCGCCGCGTCTTTTGGCGCGCGCGCGGCGGCGACGACGGATGAGCAGGACGACGACGTGGGTTTTTCCGGTGGCGATGCGCCGCTGGTCGCCCCGCCTGAGGACGACGACTACTTTCCCGATCACATTCCTGAGCCTGAGCCGGCGCCCCGCATGACGCGGAACACGGTGATGCGGCGTTTGTCGGGCGGCTTTGATTCCGATCGCGCGGCCGTGCCTGCGGCCCCCAAAGCGCTCAATGCCCCGAGCAGTGCCCATCCGTCGGGTGCGGGCCAGGCTGCCCATGCCGAAGCCGACGCATTGGCCGCGTCCTTGAAGCCAGCCGCGCCCCGGCCGACTTCGTCCCTGACGCGGTCGTTTTTGGCCAAGGTCAGCACGGGCGAGCACCAGAAGCCGCAGAGCCACGCGCCGCGGCCGTCGCGACCTGTGCCGGAAGAACTGCCGTCTGAGACGTCCACCTACGCCGATCATGACGTCGTTGCGCACCGCGCGCTCGTCAATCGGGAGACGGATGAAGCGGAGGCCTATGCGAGCCCTGACGCGCAGCGCTATGCGCCGACTGCCTCTGCGCCTCGCGTGCGGCCGCCGGAGCTGCATCAGGCGGCGATCGCGGAGTCGCGGTTGGGCAAGCCCATGGCGATGGTGGACGCCGGTCAGGAAGTGCCGCGCGTCATGACGGAAAGCACCGTCGCGTATGCGCGCGAGAGCCAAGGAATTGGCGCGCTGCTCCATGCTCAGACCTTGCCGATCGAGGGCGACTGGCCGGAGATCATCCCGCCGTCGCTGGCGGAGCGATACGGGCACCTGGAACACATCGGCACGGGCGGTCATGGCGTCGCGTATCGCGCCGTCGATCTGCACCTGAATCGCACGGTGGTGCTGAAATTCCTCGCGCATTCCGCGCTGCCGACGGAGCTGGCGCGCAAGTATTTCCTGCGGGAAGTGAAGATGGCCGCGAGCCTGAACCACCCGAACATCGTGCACATCTATGACATCGGCAAAGTCGATGACGTGCTGTACTACGCGATGGAGTACGTCGATGGCGTGCCGCTTTCGGCCTACCTGCCGCTGCGTGAGCCGATTCGCGACCTGCAGTTCGTCTACTCGGTCATCGCGCAGTTGTGCGAGGCACTGGATCACGCCCACAGTCAGCAAATCCTGCACCGGGACATCAAGCCGGACAACGTGCTGGTGGCGGTGGACGGCGTCGTCAAGCTGTTCGATTTTGGCCTCGCGCGCATCGCCGACGAGGGCTTTGGCGAGCAGTCCGTGCTGATTGGCACGCCGCACTACATGGCGCCCGAGCAGCTCATGGGCGGACGCGTCGATCACCGCGCGGACATTTACGCGCTGGGCGTGATGATCTTCCGGCTGCTGACGGGCGTGCTGCCGTTCCAGGACGGCAATGTCTTTGCTGCGCACGCGGTTGAGCCCGTGCCCGATCCGCGGATGTTCAATCCGTCGCTGCCCGCGGCGATTGTGCCGGTGATTGAGAAGGCGATGGCCAAGCAGCCGTCGCACCGGTATGGCAGCAGCCGGGAACTGGCACACGACCTCTACGCCGCGCTGTTCGGTTCGCCCCTCAACTGATCTTCAGTTCAGTTCCAGCACCGGCGGCCGCGACCAGGCCAGCACGGCGAGCGCCACCAGCTTGGCCCGCTCGACGATCGTGTGCGTCTCAATCCGCTCTTCAAACGTATGGGGCCCTTCGCCGATCGGCCCCAAGCCGTCGATCGTCGGGATGCCAAGCGCCGCGGTGAAGTTGGCATCTGAGCCGCCGCCCGTGTCTTCCGCGCCCAGCGTTACGCCAAAAGCCCGCGCCACGTGCTGGAAATGAAAGACCAGCGCTTCGCTCTCCGTATTGCGCTGCCACGGCGGCCGGCCAATCCCGCCCATGATGTCCACGCGGGCGTTGGCGATGGGCGCTTCGCCGCAAATCTTGCGCACTTCAGCGTCGATGCGCTCGCCCTCGGCGGTCGTCAGGACACGGACATCGACTTCAATCTTGCACAGATCCGGCACGATGTTGCGCTTGGTGCCGCCGTGGATCGTGCCCACGTTGAGCGTCGTGCCGCGTTTCGCATCGCCGAGCGCCGCCAACTTCTCGACGATCTTCGCCATGCCGACGATGGCGTTGACGCCGTCCGCGTGGTCCATGCCGGCGTGCGCCGCTTTGCCGTGCACGCTGATGAAGTAGCGGCCGACGCCCGCGCGCGAACGCACGACTGCGCCGGTCTTGCGGCCGATCTCGAAGTCGAGGCAGAAATCGCGGCCCACGGCCAATTGCTCGATCAGCTCGCGGGACGTCGGCGACTGCACTTCCTCGTCGGCGTTGTGCACGCAGACCCAGTCGAATTCGCCGAGCCGGCCAATCGCGTTGATCGCCTCCAGCGCCGCCTGCGCCACGACCAGCCCGCCTTTCATGTCGCCCACGCCCGGTCCGCGCAGGAGCTGGCCCTCGCGCGTGAAGCTGAGAAACGTCGTGTTCGCGTCGTACACGGTGTCAAAATGCCCGAGGATCAGGATCTTCGGCGCATCCGCCGCGGCCTTGCCCAGCGCCGGACGCCGCGCGACAAGATGGACCATCCCGCCCGGCTTCACCACGCGCTCACAGGCAAAGCCGAGCAGCTTGTAGACCTGCTCCAGCTGCACCAGGCACGCCAGCCGCCCTTCGGGATTGTCGATGCCGCTGTTCTGATCGACCAACTTGCGCAGCCGCTCGATGTACGCCTGCTCGCGCGCTTCCAGGTGCGCGATGAGCCGCTGTTCGTGGGCCGGGTCGATGTCGCGGGCGAGGATCATGCGGGTTCTCTCGTGTCAGGCAGCGTTCTGGTGCCGCGCCGTGGCTGGGGCCAACTTCTCCGGGATGCAGTCGAGGTTCTCGCCTTCGCATTCCAGGTACAGCGTATGGTCCGCGATCGTCGCGTTCCACGTCATGCTGCGATTGCCAATCCGCTCCAATTCCGCCATGAACGCCGTCGGCAGCGCCCAGATTTCCAGCTGCTCGACGTGGCGGAGCTTCTCCGCGATGACGGCCTGGCGGAACACTTCGGCTTCATCCGGGTCGCCAAACAGCGCGACGAACCGCGCGTTCTTGTGCCGCGCAAGCGCCTTTTCCAGTCGCTTCATCGGCGGCGCCTGGCATTCGATCCAGAGCTGGAGCTGGCCAGTCAAGTCGTCGGCGCGCAGGTCCGGTTCGTGGACGTCGATCCAGCCCGGCGCGTCGCGCAGCTGCTCGTCAAAGAACAGGACTTGCGCCAGGAAGCGCAGGAGGATGTGTTCATCCGGTTCGTCGGATTGCTGGGCCATGACCAGCGTCCGGGTCGCATCCAGACCGCGATCGAGATCGGAGAGCGACAGGCGCACCTGACAGCGAAACGCGCTCGCGCTCATCGGGTCATCACGCATCCGTCCCGACAAGCGCCGCGCGGAGGTAGTCGCGGTTCATTTCAGCGATCACGCGCACGGAAATCTCTTTCGGGCACACGGCTTCGCATTCCTGGAGGTTGCTGCAGGCACCGAAGCCTTCGGCGTCGTGCTGTTCCACCATCGCGAGCACGCGGCGGGAACGCTCAGCCTGACCTTGCGGCAGGTGCATGTACTGGCTGACCTTCGCGCCGACGAACAGCATCGCGGATGCGTTCTTGCACGCCGCCACGCACGCGCCGCAGCCGATGCAGGACGCCGCGTCCATGGCCAGATCCGCCTCTTTCTTGGAGATCGGAATGGCGTTGCCGTCCGGCGTGCCGCCCGTGTTGATGGAGACGAAGCCGCCTTTTTGCTGGATGCGGTCAAACGCGGAGCGGTCGACGACCAGATCGCGCAGCACCGGGAACGCAGACGCGCGCCACGGCTCAATCACGATGTTGTCGCCGTCCTTGAACTTGCGCATGTGTAGCTGGCACGTCGTCGTCGCGGCTTCCGGGCCGTGCGGCACGCCGTTGATGACGAGCGAGCACATGCCGCAGATGCCTTCGCGGCAGTCGTGGTCAAACGCGCACGGCTCCTGGCCATTGGCCTGGGCGCGCTCGCTCACCACGTCCAGCATCTCCAGAAAGGACATGTCCGGGCTGATGTCTTTGGCGTCGTAGGTCTCAAACTTGCCCGGCGTCGCCTTGTCTTTCTGCCGCCAAATCTTCAAGGTCAGATTCATGTGCTGCTCCGAAATCGTAAGATGCTTGCGGGCTACTTGTAGCTGCGGGTGCTCGGGTGAACTTCTTCAAAGATCAGCGGTTCTTTGATCAACTCTGGCTTGGAAACGTCGCCGGTGTAGTTCCACGCCGCCACGTACGTGAACTTCTCGTCGTTGCGCTCCGCTTCGCCGGTTTCGCTCTGGTACTCTTCGCGGAAGTGGCCGCCGCAGCTTTCTTCGCGCGTCAGGGCGTCGCGACAGAGCAGTTCAGCGAATTCCATGAAGTCCGCGACGCGGCCGGCTTTTTCAAGCGCGACGTTGTAGCTGTCGCCGTCACCCAGGACGTTCAGGTTGCCCCAGAACTCCTCGCGCAGGCTGGGAATGCGGTCCAGCGCTTCCTGCAGGCCCTTGGCGTTGCGCGCCATGCCGCAGTTGTCCCACATCAGCTTGCCCAACTCCCGGTGGAAGCTGCTGGGCGAGCGCTTGCCCTTCACGGCCAACAGCGACGCGACGCGCTTCTGCACGTCCGCGACCGCGGCTTTGAACTCCGGCTCGTCGCCGGTGACCTTCTTTTGCCCCGACGTCGCGAGGTAGTTGCCAATCGTGTACGGCAAGATGAAGTAGCCGTCCGCGAGGCCCTGCATCAGCGCCGAGGCACCGAGGCGGTTGGCGCCGTGATCGGAGAAGTTGGCCTCGCCGATGACGTGCAAACCGGGCAGGTTGCTCATCAGGTTGTAGTCGACCCACAAGCCGCCCATCGCGTAGTGAACGGCGGGGTAGATGCGCATCGGCACTTCATACGGGCTCTCGTCCGTGATGCGCTGGTACATCTCAAACAGGTTGCCGTAACGCTCGCTGATGACGTGCTTGCCGACGCGCTTGATGGCGTCGCTGAAGTCCAGGTACACGCCGAGGCCGCCGGGACCGACGCCGCGACCTTCATCGCACATGCGCTTGGCGGCGCGGCTGGCGATGTCGCGCGGCACCAGGTTGCCAAACGCCGGGTAGATGCGCTCCAGGTAGTAGTCGCGCTTCGCCTCCGGAATCTGCCGCGGATCCTTGCCGACGTCGGCTTTTTCCAGCGGCACCCACACGCGGCCGTCGTTGCGCAGGGATTCCGACATCAGCGTCAGCTTGGACTGGTGATCGCCACTGACGGGAATGCAGGTCGGATGAATCTGCGTGTAGCACGGGTTGGCAAACAGCGCGCCGCGCTTGTGCGCCCGCCAGGTCGCGGTGACGTTGGAGCCGATCGCGTTGGTCGACAGGAAGAACACGTTGCCGTAGCCGCCGGTGGCCAGCACGACCGCGTCCGCGGCGAAGGTCTCGATTTTGCCGCTGACCAGGTCGCGGGTGACGATGCCGCGCGCGTGGCCGTTGACCATCACGAGATCCAGCATCTCCGAGCGGTTGTGCATCTTGACCGTGCCGAGCCCAATTTGCCGCGACAGCGCCGAATACGCGCCGAGGAGGAGCTGCTGGCCAGTCTGGCCGCGGGCGTAGAACGTCCGGCTGACCTGCGCGCCGCCGAACGAGCGGTTGGACAGGTTGCCGCCGTATTCGCGGGCGAACGGAACGCCTTGCGCGACGCACTGGTCGATGATCGAGGTCGACACTTGCGCCAGACGGTAGACGTTGGACTCGCGGGCGCGGTAGTCGCCGCCTTTGATGGTGTCGTAGAACAGGCGGTACACGGAGTCGCCGTCGTTCTGGTAGTTCTTGGCCGCGTTGATGCCGCCCTGGGCCGCGATCGAGTGCGCGCGCCGCGGGCTGTCCTGGAAGCAGAACGTGTGGACGTCATAGCCCAGCTCAGCCAACGTCGCCGATGCTGAACCGCCGGCCAAGCCGGTGCCGACGACGATGACCTTGAATTTGCGCTTGTTCGCCGGGTTGACGAGCTTCAGGTTGAAGCGGTGCGTGTCCCACTGTTGCGCCAAAGGCCCGGTGGGCGTCTTGGAATCGAGCGTGATCGACATGGCGTGAAGCTCCGTATGTCAGCGAGTCAGGGGACCGGTTGCAGGCGCAAAGGGCGAAAGGAACAGTTACTTGATGATGCCAACCAGCACGGCCAGGGGCACGATCGCGAAACCGGCGAACAGGAAGCCGGCGAGCGCCGGACCCAATTTCTTGAAGAACGGCCGGTAGGCCGAGTTCAGCACGCCCAAGGTCTGGAGCGAGCTCTGGATTCCGTGCGACAGGTGCAGGCCCAGGAGGGCGACGCCGGTGATGTAGCCAATGGCCAGCAGCGGATTCTGGAAACTGACGACCATGCGGCGGTAGACGTCGTCGACCATCAGGCCGTTGATCAGCTTGTACTCGGGGATTTTCTCAAAGCCGGCCGTACCCACCGTCAACGTTGTGAAGTGCAGGATATGGTAGCCAATGAAGAACAGCACGATGCCGCCCGACGCACGCATGGTCTTGGAGCCCAGCGACGCGGCGATCCACTTGTTGTTGGCGTAGGCGATCGGCCGCGCCGCGCGATTGCGCATCGACACCTGAACCGCCGAGAAGATGTGCAGGAAGGTCAGGGCGACCAAACCGAAGCGGATCGCCCACTTGATGCCGCCCATCGACTGCAGGAAGTGCGCGTACGTGTTGTACTGCTCCGCGCCGACGAACATCTGCAAGTGGCCCGCCATGTGGCCAAACGAGAACGCGATCAGGGCGATGCCGGAGACGGCCATCAAGGCCTTCTGGCCAAGCGTGGACCCGTGCATGCGCGAGATGACCTTGCCGATTCCCGGCGACGGCTGGCTGACTGCATCTTCCATCGTTTTCTCCCTCAATCTGGCCAGGTTCCGGCTGTCCGGCCTGGGTCCGCGCAGTCCGCCCCTCCGCCGCGATGGGCTGGAGGGGCAAGACTGCGGGCTGCAGATGCGCCGCGCTCACGGTTGAGCGCGCAATGCTCAGTGCTTGAGCAGGTCCTTGACGACTTCGCGCTCAGCGAGGAGTTCGTCATTGGTGGCCTTGACCTTGCCCTTGGCCCAGTCGCTCAGTTCCAAGCCCTGGACGACGCTGTAGCCGCCCTTGCCGTCTGAGATGACCGGCAACGACGTGTAGATGCCCTTGGGCGCATCATAGCTGCCGTCTGACCAGATGGCCGCGGAGAACCATTCGCCCTTCGGCGTCACGTTCTCGAGATCTTTCACATGGTCGATCGCCGCCGAGGCAGCGGAAGCAGCCGACGAAGCACCGCGCGCCGCGATGATCGCTTTGCCGCGGTTTTGGACGGCGGCGACGAAATCACCTTGCAGCCACGCCGCATCGGTGATGACGGACGTCAGCGGCTTGCCCTTGATGCGCGCGTTCTCAAAGTCCGGGTACATGGACTCCGAGTGATTGCCGAACACGGTCACGTTGGTGATGTCCGCGTTGGTCACGCCGGCCTTGGCGGCGAGCTGCGCAACGGCGCGGTTTTCGTCCAGGCGCGTCATCGCGAAGAAGCGCTCCTTGGGCACGCTGCCCGCGTTCGCCGCGGCGATGAGGCAGTTGGTGTTGCACGGATTGCCGACGACGAGCACGCGCAGGTCGCTCGCGCCGCCTTCCAGCGCGTTGCCCTGACCGACGAAGATCGGGCCGTTCTCGCGGATGAGGTCCGCGCGCGCCATGCCCGGGCCACGCGGCTTGGAGCCGACGAGGAGCGCCCAGTTGGCGTTGGCGAATGCCTTCTTCGGGTCGTCGTAGCACTCGATGCCGACGAGTGACTTGAAGCCGCAGTCGGCAACTTCCATCGCAACGCCTTCCAGCTTCTTCTGCGCTTCGGCGATCGGCAGATCGAGGAGCTGCAGAATCACCGGGCGGTTGCCAAAGGTCTCACCGGAAGCCAGACGGAAGAGCAGGCTGTAGCCAATCTGGCCGGCAGCACCGGTAACGGCGACGCGAATCGGGGTAGTCATGGTTGGGTCCTTTTGGTTGACGTATCGGTCGGCAGTGTTGCCTACGGGCCTTCGCCGGCACGACCTGCCAGCGCGACACGGACCGGGAGGCCCGCTTGGGGCGGTAGTGTCGCGCTGCGTTGTTTGATGGTCAAGGTGTGGAGCCGGTTTCGTCGGGCTCAATTGTCACAGGTTCTTCCGCGAGCTCGCGCGAACGCACCACGGCGTCCGCATCCAGCAGCTCGCTTCCGCGCAACTCTGCATCCCGATTGATCATCTGCCCGCGCAGCCAAACTTCCTTCGCCGCGAACTCCACCATCTCCCAGTTGCTGCCCGTGAACGGATCGCGCGTCTTCAGGAAATCCTCGAACTGCGCGCCCAGCAGGTCGTACAGCAACTCCACGCCTTCGCGCTCGCGCAGCTTGTTGGCTTTCACGTCCACGCGCGCATCGACGCCGTAGTGCAGCGTCTTGCGCTCGTTCTGCAGATCCCAACGCACCGCCAGCCATTGGCCGTCCAGCGTGCCGGTGACCGACAGCGTCTCATCGCGGCGCAGCTTGCCAACGTACAGTTCGCGCAGAAAGCGTTCCACGCGGCGGGCTTCGAACTCGGAGATGATGCTGTGGGCCATGTGCTAGAACCTGAACCAGGCGTCAACCACCGGCATGACCGGCGTGACGAAGTATTTGGGATTTTGCCCGGGCTCGGCAAAATCGAGGAAGTCCATTCGCCCGATGAAGAATTCGCCCGCCGTCGCGCCAGCCATCAGGTGCACCCGGCCAAAATCGTGCACCCACACCGCCGTCACCGTCGGCGTCTCGCGGGCCAGCGCGGGTGACACGCGCATGCGCAGCGTCCCGGTCAACTGCAGCAGGTCGCGCGGCGTGACAAGCCAGTGCGCCGTCGCCGTCGCCGCCACGCCGTGATCCACATTCGGCGTTTCGCCGTTGACCGTCTCCACGCAGGTCGGCTGCGGGAAGCCTTGGTGGTAGCACGTCGCCGGATTGAGGATCGCGGAGTAGCGCAGCGCGCCCGTCAGCGCCCACGATTCGCCCAGATACACGCTTGCGATCGCGCCCGCCGCCAGATCGCCCGGCGCGTGCATGCCGTTGTAGAACGATTGGCGAAAGTCCGCCGTCGCCGACAGCACCCAGTGCTGCGATTCATACAGGCGATAGCGCGCGTTGCCGTTGACCGTCAGCAGCAGGTCGTAGACCGGATGCGTTTCCACCGTCAGCTTGTTGGTGATCCCGTACGCCAGCGGTGCGAACACGCCAACATTGCCCGCGCCTTTCTCCAGCACCTGTGCCGTACCCAGGGAGACCTGCTGGATGGTCTTCCATTCGGCATAGCCAGCCGTCGGCAGCGCCAGCAGGGCCCACAACAGGAGAACGCGAAGATGGCGAAGGAGGCGCTTCATCCGCGGCGATCGTAGGTCATGCGTCGCCATGTGCAAACTCTGGCGGCTTTTTGGCCCTGTGTTAGCTTGGTCGGCATGAACATGACTGACCTCGCGCCCGTGCTTTCGCCCTTTGGTCTGCTGGATGACGGTCGTGGACCGCAGCCTGCGGCAACGCTCGCGGTCGCGCGGCTGTCCGGCGGGCTGATCAACGACACGTTTGCCCTTGGCGAGCATTTCATCCTCCAGCGGCTGCATACCATCTTCAAGCCGACGGTGAACCTGGACATCGCGGCGCTGACGCCGGTGCTCCGGGCGGCGGGCGTGCCGGTGCCGGAGATTGTGTTGGCGCAAACTGGCGAGCCGTTTGTGGAGATCGACGACGCGGAGAACCCGCTGGCGGGCGCGTGGCGGATCCTGACGCGGTTGCCGGGCGACACACTGCACCGGCTGGAGAATCCGCAGCAGGCGGCCAACGCCGGTGCGATGGTGGCGCGCTTCCACACCGCACTGCGCGACTTGCCCCACGCGTTTCACTTCACGCGCGAGGGCGCGCACAACACGTACGCGCACTTCCACACGCTCGCGGAGGCGCTCGCGCAGCACCCGCGGCACCGCCTGCACGCGCAGGTGAAGGAACTTGCCGGGGAACTGGAGACGCGATGGCTGGCCTGGGGCGCGATTCCGCGCTTGCCGGAGCGCATCATTCACGGCGATCTCAAGGTTTCCAACCTGCTGTTCGCGGGCGATGCGGTCGTCGGCGTGCTGGATTTGGACACGATGGCGCGTTCGTCCCTGGACGTTGAACTCGGCGACGCGCTCCGCAGCTGGTGCAACACGGCGACGGAGGACGATCCCGCGCCGCACTTCGATCTCGCGACGTATCGCGCCGCGCGTGAAGGCTACTTGGCAGTCGCGGGCGCCTGGCTGACGGCCGAGGAAAAAGCGGCGATCGGGCCGGCGATCGAGCGGATCTGCCTGGAGCTTGCCGCGCGGTTTGCTGCCGACGCCCTGAACGAGCGCTATTTTGGCTGGAATCCGGACAAGTTTCCGGCGCGCGGCGAGCACAACTTGGTGCGGGCGCGGAATCAATTGGGCCTCGCGCGGGATGTAGCGAACATGCGCGCCGATCTGTAGTCAAGCCCGCTCTGTGTGTTACAAACGCGACCCGCGTCCCAGCGTCTGACGGCAAGGAGTTCTCATGTGCGGCATCATCGGCTACATCGGTCCCCAGGAAGCAGCGCCCATTCTCGTGGACGGCCTGCGCCGGCTGGAATACCGCGGATATGACTCGGCTGGTCTAGCGATTGTCAACAAGACCGTAGAGTTGCGGCGGGCGGTCGGCAAGTTGCGCAACCTCGACGCGCTGCTTGTCGAGAAGCCGGTCACGGGCACGCTGGGCATCGGGCACACGCGCTGGGCGACCCACGGTCGGCCAACGGAGATGAACGCGCACCCGCACGTCGTCGGCACCGTCGCAGTTGTGCACAACGGCATCATCGAGAACCACCTGGAATTGAAGGAAGCGCTGCGCGCCAAAGGCCGCAAGTTCGCCAGCGAGACGGACACGGAAGTGTTTTCGCACCTGATCGACGAAGGCATCCGCAAGGGCCAAGTGCTGGACGTCGCGGTGCGCGAAGCGGTGCAGCAAGTGCGCGGCTCGTACGCGATTGCGGTTGTCGACTCCGAGGAGCCGGATCGCTTCGTCGTCGCCAAGCAGCAGAGCCCGCTGGTGTTGGGTATCGGCCCAGGCGAGCGCTACGCCGCTTCAGACATCCCCGCGCTCATCAACCACACGCGCGAAGTCATCTACCTGGAAGACGGGGATATGGCGGTCCTCATGGCCGACAGCCACGTGATCACGCGCATCGCCTCGGGCGACGTGGTCGAGCGGCCGGTCACGCACATCGCGTGGAGCGCGGTGGCGGCAGAGAAGGGCGGCTTCAAGCACTTCATGCTCAAGGAAATTCACGAGCAGAGCCGGGCAATTACGGACACAGTGCGCGGTCGCGCGTCCGTCGAGCAAGGCGAAGTGTTCTTTGAGGAGCTGAAGATTGAGAAGGCGACGCTGGATGACATCCGCCGGATCGTCATCATCGCGTGCGGCACGAGTTGGCACGCCGGCTTGGTCGGCAAGCACTACATCGAAGCGGCGACCCGCGTGCCCGTGGAAGTCGACCTGGCGAGCGAGTTCCGCTACCGCGATCCGGTGATCGACAAATACACGCTGCTGATTGCGATCTCGCAGTCGGGCGAGACGGCCGATACGCTGGCGGCGCTCAAGGAAGCCAAGGAGCGGGGCGCGCACACGGCGGCGATCTGCAACGTGATCGGCTCCTCGATCGCGCGCGCGGCGGGTGACGTGGTGTACACGCACGCGGGGCCGGAAATCGGCGTCGCATCGACCAAGGCGTTCACGACCCAGATGGTGGCGCTGTACCTGTTGGCGATCTACCTGGGCCGCAAGCTGGAACGGCTGACCAAGCCCGAGGCGCAGAAGCTGATCGAGACGCTGCTGCAGGTGCCGTCCGACGTCGACAAGGCGATTACGCTGAACTGGCACGTGCGCGACGTGGCGCGGCGGTACATGAACGCGACGAGTTCGCTGTACCTCGGCCGCGGGCTGCTGCATCCGATCGCGCTGGAAGGCGCGCTGAAGCTGAAGGAAATCAGCTATATTCACGCGGAAGGCTACGCCGCTGGCGAGATGAAGCACGGCCCCATCGCGCTGATCGACGAGAATACGCCGACCGTCGTCGTGGCGCCGCGCGGACCGACGTACGAAAAGACCGCGTCGAACCTCGCGGAAATTCTCGCGCGGCGCGGCAAAGTGATTGGCGTAGGCGATGCCGACGATGAGCAGCTGCGGGCGATGTGCGACGACTTTCTCGCGCTGCCGCCGACGCAGCCCTGGGCGGCGCCGATCGTTGCCGTGGTGCCGCTCCAGCTTCTGGCGTATCATATCGCGGACTTGAAGGGGACGGACGTGGACCAGCCGCGCAACCTGGCGAAGTCGGTGACAGTCGAGTAGGCGGATGGACTCGCGTCCCGTGTGACATTTTTCGGCTGGGCGCGGCAAAAGTCGGCGGAATGCGAAAACTGGAAGGTCCCACCCTCGACGGGCGGGTTGCCCCTGCCGCGCCCATCAACCCGTGATTTCCGGCCACCACAAGTGCGTCTTCAGGTTGACGCGCCCCGCGGCGTCAAACGCTACGCCCTCGGCAAGCAGCAATTCCCGCTGCAACAAGGGCCGATCGACGTGGCCGCCGAGGGAAATTTCGCCCTTGGCGTTGATGACGCGTTGCCACGGGATGCTGTCGTCCCGGCAGAAGAACATCGCGTAGCCGACCGCGCGTGCGGCGCGCGGCGTGCCGAGGAGCGTTGCGATCTGGCCGTAGGTCATGACCCTGCCGGGTGGGATCGTGCGGGTGAGCGACCAGACGGCGGTGTAGAGGGTTGGGGCGTTTGGCATCGTTGGACTCCGGGTGGGCTTTTTATCACGGAATGGGGTTTTGGGCTGCGCCGGGCGATGCGCCTGCGGCGCGAGGCGTGGATGCGCGAGTCTGTTTTGATGGATAGA
>CAINLT010000208.1 GCA_903850505.1 uncultured Myxococcales bacterium
GCTTCATCCGTGACTTGCAAGAGCAGGGTGTGGTTGCCCTTCACGACGCTCTCCGGCAGGTCCAGTTCAAACGCCTCGGAGGACTGGTCAAACACGCCGTCGACCGCCGCCGCGAGCATCGGCGGCTCGCCATCGACGGAGATGTCCACGCGCGTGATGCGGGAAATGGCGTCAGTCGCCATGCCGTGCACCGTCCGGCCTTTCAGCTCCGCGATCACTTCCGGCCGTCCGCGATCGACCAGGAATGGCTTGGAGATCCGCGCGACTGCCTTGGCGCCCTTGGGGCCGTTGCTCGGCAGATCCGTCGCTTCCACGCGCACTTCGTACCAGCCGTCGGGCATGTCCGTCGGGCTGAGGTCCATCGTCTTCTTGTCGAACAGCCGGTCGTGCAGCAGCAGCCACTGTTTGCTGCCGCGCGGGCGGTATTGCACCACGTAGCCCAGCGTGTCGCCGTCCACATCTTCGGCCGTCCACGCCAGCGTCACGGTGCCTTTGCCTTTGTTCAGCGTGGCGTCGATCTTGGCCATCGTCGGCGCGCGATTGGCCACCTGCCGGAAGATCTTCAGCTCCTGCAGTCGTGCGCCCGCGCTCGCGAGCTTGACGCGCACCTGCAACGCGTTGG
The DNA here is from genome assembly GCA_903850505.1 of uncultured Myxococcales bacterium. Taxonomy (GTDB): domain Bacteria; phylum Myxococcota_A; class UBA9042; order UBA9042; family UBA9042; genus CAIYBN01. The sequence continues at coordinate 623 of CAINLT010000208.1, forward strand.
CCGGCGGACTCTGGCTTTGGCCGCTCTGTCCCTGAACCGCGCGCAACGGCTGCCACGGGCTCCACGTATCGTTGGGCAGTTCGGAGAAGCCGGACCGCGTCTCGACGTCCAGCGTCCCTTCGCCAATCGCGTCAATGCGGCCCCATTGCGCCGTCCCCGTCTCCTGCAACACGTCGGTCGTAAACACCGCATCAGCCGGTTGCTCGCCCACGACGTACACCGCCGCCGCCTTGCCGGTGAACAGCGTCTGCACGCCCTTGGCGCCCACTTCCACGCCGAGGATCTCCTCTTCTTTCACGTCAAACAGGCTCTGCACGTCGCCCATTTCATCGCCCAGCACCACGCGTCCGCCGCGCGCCGCGCCCGCGACGACCAGCTTGCCGACCAGGCCAACCTCGCTGAGCATCCCTTCGGGCGACACCAGCACGCGCGAGACGATGCCATCCGGCGTCCGCTTCCACACCGCGCCTTTGCCTTTGGCCGCCGTGTCCTTCGCGCCCTTGTTCGCGCCCGGCGCTTTGGCCGCCGCGCCCGTACCCGGACGCTCCGGCGTCGGTTTCATGGAGGCCATCGGCACGGCGGTCTGCCCGCCATTCACGACCGCGTAGATCGTCTTGCCGCTGCGCGCCAGGCTCCGCACCTCCACGCCCGGGAAGGACGCCAGCGCGCGCACGGACTTTTCCCCATCGATACGCAGCAGCAGCGGCGGATCGGACGTGCCCGCGAGCAGCGCTTCGCCGTCCCACAGGAGCGCCAGCACGTGGTCCGCCGTCGTTTCGGCAAAAAGCTTCGGCGTCTTCGTCGCGACGTCGACGGCAAAGACCTTGCCGCCCGGCCCAGTACCGGCGTACAGCACCTGGCCGCGCAGTTGCAGCGCCCAAATATGCTGGACATCTGTCAACTTGACAAACGTCTCCTTTTTGCCGGCCGCGTCGATGTGCAGGATTTCGCCCGTCCCGACCAGACCTGCATAGACGCCGCCTTTGCCGTCACTCGCCAGCGACGCGATGAGCGGCCCCTCGACCTTCGCAACTTCCGTCACGACGCCGTTCTCGACCTTGAACAGCTTGCCATTCAGGCCCGTGCCGAGCCACAACCGCTGGCCGTCGCGCAGCCAACAGTGGATGAACTCGGCGTCGACTTCCAGCCGCGTCAGCTTGGGCGCTGCGGTCAGGCCGAGCGTGGGATGCAGCGCGAGGCCGTCGAGGTTGCCGCGGCGGAAGTCGGCGTCGTCGGCGAACTGCCAAGCGCTCGGCTGGCTGGCGTGCGCGGACGGGGCCAGCAGGGCGCCGGCGAGCAGAAGACTGGTCAGGGATCGGGGCAGGGTCATCCGGAACTCCGCAAAAGCGAGGGAGATTTAAGGCGTCTGGCGCACGCGCAGCTTGAGCGAGAGCGTCACGTTGAGCGTCCACGGCGTGTCGACGTGCGCACGCAGCGTCTCCTTGCCCGCGCGATACGTCGCGGTATGCCCGGCCAGTTCGTCGCGCACGCCGAGCGGCAACTGCGTCAGCCGGACGCCGCGCAACAGCACGGTTGGCTCGGGCAGGTTCAGCACCGCGGCCAGCCGGTTGCGCGGGATCTGCCGGCGCAGCGCGTTCAGGTAGTCGTGGATGTTCGCGGGCTCCGGCAGTTCCGGCGCCATCGCCTTTTCCGCGCCGATTTGCACCGTCACCGTTTGGCCCATCAGCTCGCGCGGCAGCGGCGGCAACGTCAGCGTCACGCGCTTGGGGCCCACGTTGGCCAGCTGCACCGTCACCTGGATCGTCACGGGCGTCTCGGCGTCCACTTCTTCCGACTGGGTCCGCGCGCTGTCCAGGAACGCGATGTTGCGGTCGTCCGCCAGCGAGAGGGTCGCCGACACGCGCTCCACGCGCAGCCGCTCAAAACCGTTGAACACAATCGCCTTGGCCGCGTTCTGCGCCAGCGTGCTCACGTCCGACAGCGACGCCGAGCCCTGCAGGCCCGTCATCGTCTCGCTGAACTCGACGGGCGCGTGGCCATCGGGCAGGTCAAAACGCACGGTCATCGTCACCGCGGCATTCTCCGCGATCGGCTCCGAGACGCGCACCGCCGTGCCCATCGCCATCGCGAGCACCATCGGGAAGAAGGACGGTTGGTCCGTCGCCTCCACGTGCCACACGCTCTTCTGGCCGCGATCGCGGTTGGTTAGCGCGATGTCGATCGGCACCATCTGCGCTTTGGGCCCGATACGGCCTGCGACGGCCGGCTGCCGGTCCTGATCAAGCACGCCGATGTCGCCAAACGCATTCGCCATCTTGAACGAGGACTGCTGCGACGCGAGAATCCACTGCACGTCCGCCGAACCGACCGGCAAGTGCAGCTGGCCCAAGCCCTTGAACGGATGGCCAAAAGCGATGAACCGGTCGCCGCGCACCCACGTCACCGTACCGATCGCCGCCATCGAAATGTCGCCACGCGCCAGACAGACGGAAATCGAGCCGCCGGGTTCCAGCTTGGCGACCTGCTTGCTGTCCGTCGCGCTTCCGCCCGAGCCCGCGGCTGCGTTGATGTGGGCAAAGCCCAGTTCTGCCCACTGCGGACGCATCGCCGCGAGCACGTCCGGATGGACGCCCGCCACGGTCAACGGCAACGCCACGGGCAGCATGTCGCCTTGGCCGGGAATGGTGACGACCGGCGCGTTCATCGCCGTGATCTGCTGGTTGACCGGGATCGGCCCCAGCTTGCGATCGAATTCCGGCAGCA
>CAINLT010000209.1 GCA_903850505.1 uncultured Myxococcales bacterium
CCCGTGTGCGTCGTCGCCAGCTGCGCTTGGCGAGTCGCCAGGATCGCGCTGATCTTCTCCGCCAACTCCGGGGCGCGGTGCAGCGTCTCCTGAAAATCGCTCTTGCCCACCACAAGCACGGCGCATTCGCGCGTCGCCCGCACGCTCGCCGTCCGCCGGGCGCCCGTCATCAGGGACATCTCGCCAAAGAATTTGCCCGCGCCCAATCGCGCCAATTCGACAGGCGGACCGTTCTCCGGCTCCAGGCCGACCGCGACTTCACCGTGCTCCACGATGAAGAGCTGATCGCCTTCATCGCCCTGCTTGAGAATGCGCTCGCCGGCCGCGTACCGCCGCGTGCTGATCTTCTCCGCGAGGTCGTGCAGGGCTTCGTCGCTCAGCACGTCCAGGATGTCCACGCGGCGCAAATCCCGCTGCCGCCGCGCCACGTGGGTCGCGCGGACGGTCTCCTTGTCGTCGACTTGCTGCGGGTACACATGGACGTCCCGCTGGGCGTACGGAATGTCGATGCCGGCGCGGCGGAACGCGTACCAAATCCGCTCGCGGACCACGCTGTCCTTCGCGTGAATATGCTCGTCCACGTCCGCAAAGTAGCGCAGCCGATAGCTGGCGCCGTCGGGGTCAAACTCGTCGATGATGACCGACGCGCTCATGTCCGTCCGCACCCCCGGCGCCTCGACGATCGCCTTCAGCAGCGTCTCCCGCACGTGCGCGGGCGAGAACTCGTACGCCGCGTGCACGCGGATGCTGCGGCGGACCCAGTTGTGCGGCTTGGACAGGTTGCGAATCGAGGTCTTGGCCAGCACGCCGTTGGGCACGATGATCTCAATGCTGTCGTTGGTCAGCAGCTTGGTCGCCCGCCAATTGATCTCGATGACTTTGCCGAGCGGCTCGACCGAATCGGCGAGTTGGACGAAGTCGCCGACCTCGAATGGCCGCTGCGCCTGGATCGACAGGCCGGCGAACACGTTGCCGAGCGTGTCCTGCAGCGACAGGCCGATGACCGCGGTGATGAGCGCCGAACCGGCGAGCAGGGAACTCAGCTCCACGCCGGCGGTGTGCGCGGTAACGAGCAGCACGACGAAGTAGACCGACACCTGCAGGATGTCGCGGAAGATCCGCGGAATGGGCAGGTTGAGCTTGCGCGCCAACAGGCCGTCCAGGAACGCCATGGTCGTCGCGTGCGCCGCCGCCGCCCACAGGAAGAACACGGACGCGGTGCGCACCGGCCCCGTCTGCATGTAGGGCGCGAGCAGCGAGTTGAGCCCGCCAAAGATGAAATAGGCCAGGAGCAGGAGCGCCGGCACGCGGATGCGCGACCGTTCGTTCGCCGGCAGGAGCGCGAGCGACGCGACGATCGAGACCAGCGACAGGATGACGCCGACGATCGCGGCTTCGTGGGTGAAGAGGACTTTGTCCAGGGCAGCCTCGCTCATATGCCGCAACTGTGACCTTGCCGCGACCGAGCAACGCTAGCCCTGCGACGGGCGCGTGTAAACACCTCGCGACGCCCGGTGGGAATGATTCGTGATTCAAGGCGGTTCTGCATCCGCTGCACCAGTCTGCACGTGGGGACTTGCGCGCAGCGGGATTTATGCTTACTTCTCGCGTCGTGCTCGCGGGTTCACGTGCGCAACTTTGACGTTTCAGGAGGCTGCTCATGAAGAAGGAACAAGTCATCATCACGCTGATGGCGGCCTTCATTGCCGGTTACGTTTGGGGTCGGCAGGCGATCAAGTCGAGTCCTGCGGGCTCGGCGATGGTTGCTGCGGAGGCGCCAGCGCTGCCTGGTGCGGCTTCCCCGCCTCCCGCTGCTGAACCGGCTTCTGCCGCGCCGTCGGCACCTGCGCCGTCGCCGCCTCCTGCGCCGCAAGCCGCACCTGCCGCCCAGCCCGCCCAGAACAACGCGCCGGCGGATCCGAACCAGATCTGGCGCGTCACGCTCGATCCAGCCGATGGCCGCAAGGGTCCCGACACGGCGCTCGTGAAAGTCGTGGTCTTTGGCGCGTTTGGCAATCAGGAGACGACGGACTTTGCCCCGGCGCTCAATGACGTCGTGAAGACGTTTGGCGACAAGGTGCAGATCCGCTTCAAGCACAAGGTCATTCCCGCGCCGCACCCGGATGCGCAGATGGCGGCGGAAGCGTCACTCGCGTGTCAGGCGCAGGGCAAGTTCTGGCCGTTCTTCCAAGCGGCGATCAAGTCGACCGCCATCAGCCGTTCTGCCGTGGAAGATGCGGCCAAGGCGGCGGGCTGCGATGTGGCCAAGATGAACGCCGATCTGGCGAGCGGCAAGTGGCGTGGTCAGGCGCTGAAGGACAGCCTGCTGGCCAATGAAGTCGCGGCGCACAGCTATCCGAACATCATGGTCAACGGCGTTCGCCTCGCGCCGCCCAAGACGTGGGATCACCTGAAGCCGCTCATCGAGGAACAGCTGAAGAAGGCAGAAGACAAGGTGAAGGCGGGGACGCCGGCGGCCAAGGTCTACGAAGAGGCGATCAAGGGCGGCAAGTTCTTTGAGCAGACCGCGGGCCCGGCGATGAAGATCGCGACCGAGGGCAGCCCAATTCTCGGCAATCCCGCGGCGAAGATCGAAGTCGAGGTTTATGAGGACTTCCAGTGCCCGTTCTGCTCGAAGATCGCGCCGTCGATCAAGGAGTTCCAGAAGCGGTTCCCGAATGACGTGAAGATTGTCTACAAGCACATGCCGTTGACGGACATCCACGACCACGCGCAACAGGCGGCGGAAGCCTCGATGGCCGCGGCGGCGCAGGGCAAATTTTGGGAGTATCACGACATCCTGTTTGCCAACCAGAGCGCGCTCGACACCAACAACCTGGAGGCGTACGCGCAGCAGGCGGGCCTGGACGTCGCGAAGTTCAAGGCGGACATGGCCAAGGGCGTGGGCCGGGACATCATCTCCCGCGACGCCAATGAAGGCCACCAAGCGGGCGTTTCCGGCACGCCGAGCGTGTTCATCAATGGCCTGAAGTACCAGGGGCCCAAAGGTTATCCGCCCGAGGGTCTGGAAGCCGTTGCGCGCGCATATCTGGGCTTGAAGTAGCGCGAACCGTTCGACCCACCGCTGGCTCTGACGCTGCGGCCGCACTGTACCGCGGCGCAGGGTCTCATCGTGTCGACTCTCAGCTTTATTGGCCTGCTGGCATTTTGGCTCGTGCTGCAAACGTGGTTGCTGCCTAAGTTGGGGGTGGCGACCTGCGCTGTGCCGCTGCCGCCGCAACCTGCGCAAGCGAGGCAGCCCGTGGCCAACTTTCCCAATCGCACTTTCAATCGGCCATTCGACGATGTGCTCGCCGATCTGCCGGCGGCGCTCAAGTCGCAAGGCTTTGGCGTCCTGACCCAAATCGACATGCAG
>CAINLT010000210.1 GCA_903850505.1 uncultured Myxococcales bacterium
CGCTGGCCGACAAACAGCGTTCCGAGGGATTCGCGCAAGCGCTCCAGCGTCGCTTGCGCCGCCAGGACCTCGTCGTTCAGGACGTCCTCGTTGCGCACATCTTGATCAGTCATTTTCTTCTCCTGCGGGCGGTGGAACAGCGGGTGGGGCGGACGTCGCCGCCAGCCAGGCGATGGCGTCGTCGGCCGTGGCGAGTGTCTCGGGCGGTGGTGGCCTGCCGACCGCTGCAGCCCACGCAGCCGCGGCATCGCGGGCGACTTCCGGATCCTTGGCTGACGCGCGCGCCATGTGGCCCGCCAGCGCATCGACGTGCCGGGAAAAGCGGACGACCTCGACGTCCCGCCGCCCTTCACGCCGGCCCAGCCACGCCGCGCGCGCCAGCACGACAACCAGCAACAGCGCCAGCAAATGCCACAGCGGCCAGGCGAACGGCGCCATCGCCAGAAAGCTCAGCATATTCAGTTCCGGCGGCTCCGACTCGCGGACCCGCATCGAGCCCAGCCACACCGCCTTGGGTTTGTGCTCGCCGTGATAGCGCAGGATTTCGTCCAGCAGCGCCTGGAGCAGCTTGCGCGCGCGCGGGTCGGGCAGCGCGCCATCCACAAACCCCGTCGCGTTGGCGACGACAAGCAGTTGGCCGTGCTCGCCAATCGGCCACGCCACGGCGAGCGCTTGGTCATCCGCGCTGATCAGGACGTCCCCGTCATCCTCCGGGTCGAGCGACGCGCCGAGCATCAGCGTCGTCGGCGCTTCAGACAGCCCCAGTCCGTCGAGCTTTTGCACCGGCGCCGACTCCCGCGTCGCCATCACGAACAGGTCCGTTTCCGACACGATCTCCGGCAAAGTCACCTGATCGCCGCGGTCCGCCTCCGCGCGCGCATCCAGCCGCTCGGCCATTTCCGTCTGCCCAGCTTTGCGCATCTCGGCTGACCAGCGCCGGCAAAGCGTCCCCGTCACGTTGCCGTCGCGCACGATGATGACCGCCTGCCGCGCCGTCTCACCGTCCGCCAGCCAGTCCTGCAGCCACAGGCTCGCCTGCGTGTCGGGCAGTTCGTGTTCAGTCGCGATGTAGACGAGCAGATCCGCATCGTCCAAGCCCGGGGATAGCAGCCACGCGTCGCGCATTGTCGTCCGCGCTTCCAGGGCGTCATGGAGCACGCGCACGCCGTTGATGCTGTGACCGGTGCGCGCGCCATACGTCGTGTCCAGATCGCCACACGCGACGAGCCAAACGGTGGCGGCAAGCGCAGCGAGGCGGCGTCTCATCGTTCGACCTCGCCCGGCAACGCCTGCATCACCTGACGGACGCGCGCTTCAAGGCGCTCCACAAGCGCGCGATCGGCCGGTTGCTGGCCAAAATACGCGCGCTCAAACGCGCTGATCACCGCGTCGACGGTCGGGAGAAGCTCAGGCGTCGTCTGTTGCAGCGCCTCGCCCGACGCGGTCCAGTCCGCCACCTCCAGGCGATACCGCCGATTGGTCGCCCCGCGCCGCACGCGCACGACGCCCGCGCGATCCAGTCGCAGAAGCAGGATCGCGTAGAGCCACACCACCGCGCGCGACCACTGCTCCGCCTGCTTGGCCGCGGCCAGCGCCTGCTCCGGATCGCCCGGCTCGCCGACGTCCAGCTCCAGCAGCGTCGCGTGGGCATCGCGGACCGTCGCGGGCTTGTGCGGCTCCGGCAGCGCCAGCCCCGCCTCCTTGGGCAGCAGTTGCCAAATCAGCCAGGCCAGCGCCGTCAACAGCAGGGCTGCCACCAGCCACGCGATGAAGGTGACAAATGGCGACGCGCCCGGCACGCGGGCTTCCGGCAGCGTCGGCGGCGGTTTCGGCGCAGGAATCTCAACTTTCTGCCACGTGTCCCGCTCGGCGTCGTACCACGGCGGGGCCAACGCCTTCAGCCGGTCGCGCACGGGATCGTCGGCGACGGCACCCGGCACAGCCATGGCTGACGCGCCCAGCAGCAGCCCTGTGAAAACGGCCAGAAGAGCGACGAGGCGGCGGCTCACGGCGTCTCCTCCAGCCGTTCCGCAACGCGGCGCAGCGCGAGGTCGACGTCCCACCCTTCGCGATCCGTGCGCAGGTCCAGATACGCGAGGAAATGCACGACGGCGAGGTACGCCAGCGTGAGGAAGAACGCCACGATCGGCAGGACGCTGTGCGCCGGATCGAGCCGCGGCAGCACTTCCAGCCAATCGGGCATCGCGCGTGCCGCGGTCAGCAGGTGCTCCAACGCGTCAAGCGTGCCGACCAGCATCACCAGCGTCGCCGCCAGCACGCCGATCGCCAACATGAGGTGCGACGGCCACGCGGTCGCCCACGCAACGCGCAAGCTGTGCGCCCGCGTCCACGCAGCCCGCCCGCGCTGGTTTTCCAGCACTGCGACCGCGACCGCGTGCGGCGGCGCGAGGAACAGCAGCACCGGCAGCCAGGCGAGCACGCCGTACATCGCGCCGATCTGCAGCAGGAGACTCCAGTGGCGCGCGGCGGTCGACACAGCGCGGCGCATCGACGGCTGCGGATTGAACATCGCCTCGCCGAGGTAAGCCGTCAGCGCCGCCGTGGCCAGCGGTGCCTGGGCGATCGCGAGCAGCAGCAGCCAGTACCACGCCAGCCAGACATCCGGCACGCCTTCCAGCAGCCACGCGTCCAGCAGCACCCACGGCAGCGCACCCGCGACAGCAAGGACCGTCAACGCCAGCAGATGGCGGCGCAGCACGAGCAGCGCGAGGTCGTACAGTTCCGCGATCGTGCGGCGGCGGACCGCGATGGTCATGTGGTCGAGGTTCATGCCGCACGCTCCCGCAGGATGCGCGCGCCCTGGCGACCGAGGACGCCAAGCCAGAGGATGAGCACGAGCGTGCACACGATGGCGACGCCAACCTTGAGCCAAACCGGAAGTTCAGCTGGGCTGACGAAGGCTTCGATCGGCGCGGCGCAGGCGACAAGCGCGGCAGCGACGCCGAGGATCGGCACCGCTTCGCCGGCGGCGCGGCGGAGACTGTCGCGCCACAAGAGACCGCGCGTCTGGACCAGTCCGAGGCCGAGCCGCAGCCCGGCGGCGCCCGCGAGCGTGATGCCCGTCAGCTCGAACGGCCCGTGGGCGATCACGAAGGTGAAGAAATGCGCGCGGGTCACCGGATCGGCGGCGGTCATCGCGCCAAAACTGCAGCCGAGCGCGATGCCGTTGAACGTCAGCCAGACCAACGACCCGACGCCGGCGAAGATCCCGCTGGCGAAGCAGGAGAGCGCGATGCCGACGTTGTGGTTGATGTAATAGCCGCCCATGAGGACGCCTTCGTCGAGCTTGCGGTCAAAACCCTGGGCGTACATGTCGCGCAGGCTGTCGATGCCGTCCTGTCCCAGCGCGCGCACCGCCAGCTCCGGATGCCAGATGCTGAGCAGACCACACAGCAGGAAGGTGCCGTAGAAAGCGAGAAGCGCGACGCGCAGGCTCATGTCGCCGTACAGCCGGCCGGGCACTTCCACGAGCACGCGGTCGCGCCATTTGGCCCAGACCAACGGCGCAGGTCGGTAGAAACGCGCGTGGCTCCGCGCCACGAGCTGGTGCAGGTAGCCCTGCGTCGCGGAAGGCAAGTGATACGCGTCGGCCAACGCCAGATCCGCGCACGCCGCCCGGTACAGCGCGCTCAGCTCCGTCGGCTTGGCGGCCTTTGGCACTGCATTCGCGCTCGTCAGCCACGTTTCCAGGGCCCGCCAAGCCGGCCGACGCTGCTCCAGATACGCAATCGCCCGCGCCGCTACGCCACCGGTCAGCGCCGCGGATTCATCGGCCGTCGTGCCAAAAAGCAGCGCGTGAATGGCGCAGAGCAGCGCATCGGGATCGGTCGCAGGCGGCAGATCCCAGCGCGCCGCGAGCACGGCCGCGAGCTTCTCCGCCATTTCCCGCCGCCGACCCAGATGGAAGCGCCGCCGCTCGGCCACAAAGCTGTGGATAGCCCGCGCAGTCTCGCCGTTGAGCGTCGCGACTTCGCCCGGCGGCAGCAGCCTGGCGATCCGCGCCGCTTCAGGTTCCAACTCGCCGGCCGGGCGGTCCGGCGGCGGCCGTTCGTCGTACACAACCAGCGTGCCGGCGGCCAGATCGCCCAGACGCTGGAAGTTGCCAGACAGGACCATCGCGAGGATTCCCGTGGCTGGCGTTGGCAGCGCATCGGCGAAACGGAGCACGTTGCGCAGGAGGCACGCCGCCAGCGTCGGCGGCTGGCCGTCCGCAGCGACGACGCGGATGTGGCAGACGTGCTTCCCGGGCGTCACGCCTTTCCAGCGCCATTCCGCGAACGCGCCGAACAGCCAGTCCGCGAGAAACCACGCGATGAGCCAAAGGCCGACGCCGACCTCCATGCCGACAAGCGCGATCGGGATGAAGAGCAGCAACAACACCGCGCTGCGGATGGCGAGGTCAAGCAGCCACGCGGAGGCGCGGATCAGCGGGCCAGCGGTGCGGTGGCGAAAGGCGATATGCTCGGGCGTGGGAAAAGACCGAACGGTATCCAGCGGAATTTCGGGACCGAAATGGGCGGCGTCGCGCATGGTTCAGCGAGGGTCGCAGATGGCTGGTGTGCGCGCAAGCGATAGCCCGTCAGGGCAGGGCGATGGGCAACGTCAGGCGCACAAGCCGCGGCCAACGGTCGGCGGCGGGCAGCGGATCAAACGAGGCGCGCGCGAACGTCACGGCGATGGTGGCATCGTCGCCGTCGAGTTCTGGATGCTGCACCGCGCCGACGCAGAAAGTGCCTGAAGTCGCTTGGCATTGTCCCAGCGCGTGCGGTGCGGAAAATGGCCCGGTCGGTCCCAGAGCGGCGCGGACCTGCAACACGCTGTCCAGTGGCTTGACGTAGGTGACGAGCAGGCGCCCGGACGCGTGGCGCCGCAGCGAGATGTCGCCGACGCCGGTCAAGATCGGCTGCGCGTCGTCCGGATTGCCCGTGAACTTGCCGACGGCGGTGGCGTACTGCCAGGCGTTGATGTCCGCCACCTGAAGGCTCGGCGCGCGGGCGACGTAGCAGGCGCGGGTCCAGCCGTCATTGGCCACCTCGCACCCGTACGCGTAGACCCACGCGCCGTCGACGAGCGCGCTTGTGCCATACGCCGGGCGGTCGCCGGTCCAGAGCAGTGGACCGCGGGTGAATTGGCCAGCTTGGCCATCCCAGCGCGCGATGCCGCGCCCTACGGTCTTGACGCCAAAGGGCGCGCCAGCGGCAAACCGCCAGGTTTCGTAGAATTGCCAGACTTCCGCGCCAACGCGGACGAGATCCAACGGCACCGCGAAGTCGGTGTCCGTGGCGCTGGGCGGGAGCGCAACCTGAGCGGCGACGAGCGTGCCGGGGCATCCTCCGGGCTGGATTTGGACGCGCGCAACGACGCCGTCCGCCCGCCCGCCATCGACGAGCGCGGCGTCAAAGGTCCACAGCGTTGCGCCGTTCGGCAGGTCGACGGAATGACCGACGCCGAGTGAGGAAGCGGCTCCAGCAAAAAGTGCACAGCCTTCGACCGTATCCGCTGCGATCGCGGCATCCGTGCCGGCGTCGGTCGCGTCCAGCGGCAACGTGCAACCGGTCGCCAACAGGCAACTGCCCAGGCTGATCAGGATCCGCAGGCTACTTCGGCCCATACCGCACCCCCAGCGCCAGCCGCAGTTCCTGGCGATTCACGAGCAGACCTGGACCCGCCCCGACATCGATGGCCGCGAACGGCATCAGCTCGCCACGCCGCCCCGGCAGCGCCACGCCGAGGAACGACCGCACGTAGCCGCGGGTCGTCACGTAGCTGTCCAGCGGCACGAGCAGCTCACCGTGCAGCGCCCACACCGGCTGCCAATCGGGCGAGATCGGCCAACGCGCGGTCAGGTCGATGCTCGGCTGGTGGCTGAGGTTGTCGGCCAGCGCGTCGCCCAGCACGTCCGCCCACGCCCGCTGGCCAAACAGCAGCGCAAAGCCCGGCAAGTGGACGCGGTCGTTCAGGCGCGCCGTCATCAGCAGCGGGCCGAAACGCCGTTGGACGGCGAGGTCAAAGTCGATGACGTAGCCGCTGCCGCCAAACGCAATGGCGTCTGACTTCAGCGCGTCGGGCAGTCGGAAATCGCCGATCGCCCGTGCTTGCTGGCGGTAGAGGCCAACCGCGAATTCGACCTTGCGTTCCGCATCCGCCCCCACCGGCAGCTGTACGGCGATCGCCCCGCCCGCCAGCCAGCGACCAAGCTCCGTCGGCCACGGCAGGCGCGACTGCGCGTTGTCCGCAGCGATCAGCGCGCCCACAAGCCAGCGCACCTGCCAGTCGCGCGGCTGCCAGCGCCAGATCGCCATCTCACCGCCGAGCGCGAAATGCGCCCGTCCGTCGTAGCCCAGCTCGATGACCGGCGCGTCGCGCGACGCCGTGTCCGTCCGCGTCACCGCGCGCGGAAGGTCAGGCAGGAACTCGGCGTGCGCCGGCACAGCGAGGAGCAACAGCAGCAGTGGGGCAAGGAGGCGCGCCATCAGAAGCTCACGCGGACGAAGTGCGGGAAGTAGTAGTCCGCGGGACTGGGGCGCGGGTCATCCTCAAAGCGGCTGGGCACGTAGCTGACGGCCAGCCCGCCACCGCCGATCTCAGGATGCGCCTTGCCGGCGTACACGAAAGCGCCTTCTTCAAACGATTCGGGTGGGCGGTAGAAGGACACAGCTTCACTCCATGGACCTTCTGGCTCGGGCGCAGTGCGCAGCGCGAGCGTCGTTGCGCCAAATCCCTCGGTCTGCACCATCATGAACCGCTGGCTGTGGGCGTCATAGTGCACGGACGATTCCGGCGCGCCCAGCGTGAAGATCGCTGGCGGTGGCCCCACGAACGTCGCGGCGGCGAGCCATTGGCCATCGCTGAAGAACTCGCCGTGGGACAAGTCGCCGCGCTCCGCGTCCGCCCGACGGAAACGCGCCAACACGTAGTCATGGGTCGCACCTTTGACGCCGTATGCAAACAGGAAGTCATCCGTTGCGAAACCAGCCGTGCCGAGAATCACTGCGTCGCCAAAATTCGCCACGTGGGCGTCCTGTGGCCGCCAGGTCAGCGGGTCGGCATCGGCGTCCGGGATGAACAGGCTCGCGGATCCCACCGTGCCAAAGCCCCATTGTCCCGCGCCTTCCTGGCGCAGCCATTGGCCCAGAATCACCAGGCCCTTGCCCACGCGCATGCACGCGCCTGGCCAGAACCAACGGCTATCCTGCTCGGCGATGAACGACGACGGATGGCCGGCTTGCTCGCCCCAATAGAACGCCATGAACGCGCGCGTCGGATCGTAGCCGGTCTGGATCGCCGCGGAATTGCGGATGAATGTGGCGGTGTCGCGGTTGCGCGTCGCGTCCTTGGCAATCAGGCTGTCGCCAAAGAGCCAAAGCACACGCTGGTTGCCGAGATCGCAGGAGTAGGCGCCGTCGCCGCCGACCCAGCGCGCGTCATTGCGAAACAGCGCGTCGAGTTCTGGCCAAGGCTGGACGTCCCGAACGGGCTTGCCGTCCGTGCACGCGGGCCAGCAGCTGAGCGCGAAGAAAAGCGCCAGCCAGCCGCGCGCCGTCATGAACTCAGTGGCCCTTCTTGTGCTTGGCTTTGCCGTGCTTCGCGCTCTTCGCGTCCGCATCCGCCGCCGGGGCCGCCGGAGCCGGCTTGGCGTCGCCGCCCTTGGCCTTGTCGTCTTTCGCCTTGTCCTTCGCGACCTTCTCCGCCGCGCGCGACTCAGCGTACGCAATCAGCTTCTTGCCCTGACGCTCAAAACTGTAGGTCGCGTAAAACGTCCGCGCCTTGGCCGTCGGCTGGTCGATCGTCCCTTCCGCCGCCTGCTTGTCGACCGACCGCACGAATTCAACGACATCCGCCGCCGCCTGCGCGAGGTCAAAAACCGTCACTTTCTCAGCGTCCTGCGGCACGACGACCGCGTCCACGATCAGGTTTTCCTTCTTGTCCACGCCACGCAGCGCCGCGAGCGACGCGTCGTCACCCAGCGCCGCGAGGCAGCGGATCGCGACGATCTTCTCGATCAGCCGATTGCCCTTCAGGCCCTTGATCAGCACCGGCCGCGCCACGTCCGCGCCCAGGCTCTTGATCTCGTTCTTGCACAGGTCCGTCAACTGCATCTTCACGTCATTGTTGGCGAATTCCTGCTGACCGTAGTTCTTGTCATCGGGCAGCTGCGTCAGGATCTGCGTCAAGCCGTCCACGCCGTTGTACTGCACGAGCAACTGCGAGGCCCACCAGCGGTCGTCGCAATTCGGCCCGGTCAGCAGCTTGTCCACCACCGGCTTGACCTGCGCCGTCCACGCCGCCTTGATTTTCGCCTTGTTGGCGTCTTTCTCCGACCACTGAATCGCCACCACGATGGCCTGCGAAGCCGCCGCCTTGTCGTCGGGGTGCTGGCTGCCGCTCAGCTTCTGGTACAGCTCGATCCAGTACAGGAAGCCCTCGATGCAATCCGCCTTCTGGATCGCCGCGAGATCGCCTTCGCTGACCCGGACGTTCTTGATCGCGTGATAGCGCCGCAGGCCGTTGATCAGCGCCGCGTGGGCTTCCGGCGTGTTGACCGTCAAGAGATACGCCATCACGCCGTCGCGGCTGATGCCTTTGGACAGCATGATTTCCGCGCCGTGCACGCCTGCGTTGCCCAAACCTTCGATCTCTTCCGCGCGAATCCGCTGTTCGAGCTTTTCCTTGATCCGCGCCGGCGAGTCGTCCGGCTTCAGGTCGCCAAACGCCCACTTCGCCAAAATCTCCTGCGTTTGCGCCTTCTTGTCGTCCGGCAGCAGGCTCATCATGTCAAACAGGACGCGCTTGCCGTAACCCTGCTTCTTGGTGTTCGGGTTCTCCAGCATCTTCTGCAGCGCCGGCTGGAGCGCCATCATCACCTGCACCTTGTCCGGCGCTTTCTGGGCGATGCGCACGGCCTCACCGGGATGGCCGCCTTCGTCCGTCAGGATTTCCAGTGCGCGCGCGCGGGCTTTCACGTCGTTGCCCGTGTCAGCGACGAACGCCTGCATCTCTTCCCAGCCCGCCTCGTTGTTGCTCCAAAGGCGGAAGTTCTCGTCAGGATCGCCTTTGCCACACGCGGAGAGTTGCAGCGCGCCACCGACGCACACGACAGCCAAGCTGGTGCGCGCGATCCAGGAGCGCAGGGCGGGTGAAGACGGTCGGGTGATGCGGGACGCCATGGTGAAACCTCCAAGTACCGTAGCGCTTTGGCAGCAGATTTCGCTGCCAGACGTTGCGCCGCGGTGGCGCGGATGGTAGTACAATCAGGAAGGATGGCAACATCCGCACCGGCGGAGGACCGCGATGGCGACGATCAACAGCAAGGGGCCTCTCGGGTCAGACCGTGCGGGCCAGCAGATGGCTTCGATCGAGAACCGCTTGGAGCACTTGCGCCGCAAGTTCCAAATGTTTTTCAACGGTTTTGACCGCACGCCGCCGATGGTTGAGTACGATGCGCTGAAGCGGGATGTCCGTGACCTGCAGCAGTCCGGCTTCGTGACGGCGCAGGCGCGGTTCAAGGCGCAGAACCTTGTGGCGCGTTTTCAGGTCCAGCGCTCGCTTTGGGACCGCGAGTTGCAGCGGCGCGAAGAAGGCACCGCGCGTCCGGGCCTGGCAGCCGTCAAGAGTCACCCGCGCGACGCCAAAACGGTGGATCCGATCGATGACCTGTAGCGCCCGACTGGCCTTGCCTGCGGCGAAACGGTGGATTGGCGCACATTGTTCGCGCGGCAAAGTCATCAAATCGCCGCGAGCCGCGTCAAAAGCATAGCGATGTCGCGCAACGGAGCTGCTAATCCCCAGATGGCCAACGCAAGCATCCACATGCTCCCCACGGAAGTGGTCGATGAAGAGCTGCTGCTTGAGGGCCTGCGCGCAGGTTCGGCGGATGCGTTCCGCGGGTTGTATCGGCTGTATTTGCCCAAGGTTGCCGGCTTGTGCCGGGTGCTGCTGCGCGACGTTGGCGTGGAAGACGCAATCCAGGACACGTTCCTGCGGGTCTTTCGCAACATCCAGCAGTTTCGCGGTGAGAGCCGCCTGACGACGTGGGTCCATCGCATCGCGACCAACGTTTGCCTTTCAGAGCTGCGGCAGCGCGGTGCGTGGCGCGCGCGGCACGATGAATTTACCGACGATCTGGGCGATGGCCGCGATGTGGAGGCCGATCTCGCGCTCAAACAGTCGAGTCAGCAGCTGCAGACGCTCATGGACGACCTGGATCCGCTGAAGCGAACGACGTTCTTCCTGCATCACGTGGAAGGGCTGACGGCGGCGGAGATCGGCGTCGTTCTGGGCGAGCAACGCGGCACGGTGCTGAAGCGACTGCAGCGGACGCGCGAGGATCTGCTGGCGCGCTGGCCGTCGGGGCTGCCGGACAAGGCTTCGGTGCGGCCATGACTTGTCCAACCGCAGAACTTTTTGAGCTCGCGGACGGCCGCATGGCGGTTGCGCGTGCGCAGGGCGTTCGGGCGCATGTCCGCGCGTGCGCAGCGTGTCAGGAGCAGTTGCGCGCGGCAGAGGCGATCGTCGGTCAGACGGCGGCGCTGCGGCAGCCGGTGGACGCGGACATGGAAGCGCGGCTGTGGCAGGCGCTGGTGCCGGAGGTCGAACTGGCGGGTGCACGGGCGCGCAAGCGTGCGGCGTGGCGGGAGCTGCTGGGGCGCCGTGCGGTGGAGATGTTGGAGTTGGCGTGGCCGCGCGATGGCGAACACGGCTGGCGGGTGTGGATGCCGCGGGTGATCTGGACGGGCGTGCTCGCCGCGATTCTCTTGACGGTGCTGGGGCCGGACGTGGTCCCGGAAGAGTCCGCGACGGCTGCGCCTGCGCTTGCGAGCGACGCGCCGAACCTTGCGGTTGGTGAACCGCATGAAGATGCCGTGCGCACGGCCGTTTCGCCGCCGCGTTCCGTGTTCCCGACGACCGCGCCGGCGCCGAGTGAGCCGGCTTCCATGGTGAGTGATGCGTTGAACGGCAATACGGAAGTCCCGGCTGCGGCGCCCCGCCATGTGCGCGGCTGGCACCACCTGGCTTCAGCGACGAACAGCGCGACGGCGACGCCCGGTCAGGCGCTGTTGGCGTGCGGCGCGATCGTGGACCTGACGGAGGCAAACGCGACGTTGGTGCACAACCTGTCGGCGGATGCGGAGATCGAACTGGACGATGGCCGCGTCGTCGTGCGCGTGCCCAAGTTGCCGCCGGGCGGCCGGCTTGTCGTGCGGACGGCGGACGCGGTCGTGCAGGTCAAGGGCACGGCGTTCGCGGTGGACAAGCGCAACAAAGACTGGACGACTGTGGAAGTATTCGAGGGCGTGGTCCAGGTCGATGCCGCTGGCCACGGGCGTGAACCGCAGGCTGGGCGGGAGACGATCTTCGTCCACGCGGGTGAAACCCGGCGTATTGAGAGCGTCGATGCGTATCTGCGCCGTCAGATCGCGGAATTGGATGACGCTGTGGCGGCCGGAAGGCTTGAAGTTGGTCATGAAAAAGCGCAACGGTACTTGATGGTTGCGGGTGCTGATGGCCCGGACGTCGACGACGTGCAGTTGCGCTTGGGCGGCATCTTGAGTAGGACTGGACACCTTGCGGAGGCAGCACGCCTCTATCGCACGGTGGCAGATGGCGATGGACCGGTCTATGCACGACAGAATGCGCTGGCGGTTCTTGCCGTCTTGCATCGCGACGCTGACCGCGCTGACGCTGAACGGGCGACTTGGGACGAGTATCTCGTCCGCTTCCCCGATGGCCTTTACGTCCGCGAGGCGCTGGTTCGTCAGGTGGAACTCGGCTGTGGCCGCGCAGATGGCGCTGTTGAGCAGGCGCGCCGCACCTTGGCGAGCCGTTTTGGCCAGGAACCCACGGCTGCCGCCGTCCTGGATCGCTGCCGATCGCGCTAATCGCTCCGGCTCACGCGTATTTGTGGCGGCGCTTCTGGGCGGGTTGACGCTGTGCGCGCTGCCGACCGTCGCCCACGCCCAGGACGCCCCCGAGACGCCCGTTTGCCTGGAACCCGTGCGCGACGCAGCGGGTCAGGGCGACCCGGAGATCGATCGCGCCCTGCACGCTGCGGTGCCGCTCATCGTGACAACCGCGCGGTCCTGGCGCTTCGCCAGCAGCCCGGAAGAGTGCGGGGCCACCGCCCGGGTGCGGTTCATTGGCCATCGCGTGCCGGAAGTGCGCTACGTCGTTCAGGTGGAACTGCCCGGCCAGCCGACTGAATCGCTCTCGGTGGAATCCCACGCCGGCATGGGGACCTTTGCTGTCGCCGAGGCGCTGTGTGTGAACGCGCTCCTGCTCCTGGGTCAACCGATTCGGCCATCGCCCCAGCCAGCGCCAGCCCTTGCCGAGCACAACCTGCGCCTGTGGCTGGCGCCGTCCGCGACGTGTGGGGCGCGCGTCGCGGTCGTCGGCTCGGAGCTTGGCGTCCGGTGGTGGCTGCTCAAGCATCTCTGGGTGGCTGCCTCCATCGGTTTTGAGGGCTTTGGCCAAGGGTCGAATGCGCTGGGCCAGTACCAATACAGCGTTGGGCAGGCCGCCATCCACGGCGGTTGGCGGTGGCAGTTGGGCCGCGTGGGCCTGACCGCCGGCGTGGGCCTGCGCGAGCGCCTCTGGCTGTCGCACCTGCAAACCCAAGCGCTGCACGAGGACTACGACTTTGACCTCGCGCTTGAGTCTGAAGTGCGGGCGTCGATCCGCGTGGCGCAGATGGTGCGGCTGGGGTTGGCGGCGCGGCCATCCATCGCATTGGACGAGGTGGTGGTGGCGGCCCCCGGCGAGCCGGACCTGTTTCGCGTTCCGCGATTCCTCATGCAGTTCGCCGTAGAAATTGCGATCGAGCTCTAGCCCCATGTCATCAATCCCGCAGCGCTGGCGTCTAAATTCGGCAGGAGGACCTGCAGGGGTTGGCCATGAAATCGACGCGCATCAAAGCGATTTTCGAATTACGCAAGGAAGCCAAAGGGCTACGAGCATGGGCCGACGCCAACTTGCCGGAGCGCGGGCGCATTGAGCCCTACATGTTGGCCGCGCGGCTGGAACGGACGGCGCGCGAGCTTGCCGACGAGCCTGTGTGGCTACGCGTCGGCGGCGATGTGACGGAATCGACCCGGGCGATTCTTGACCAGGCCCAGCGCGGCTTGAAGCGGCGCGCCAGTTAGCTGGCTTTTTTCCGGGATTGCGGGCCGCGACGGCGCTGGCCGCCGCGTTGAGGACTTGCTACGCTCCGCGCCATTCCGCGTGCGTCGCCGCGCATCAACAAGGTCCTTGCGTGCCACAAAGCAAGTTCAACCCTTTGATCCAAAGGCTGTTTTTGCGCATGCCCGTGCTGGACGAGGCGGCTCAACAACGGCTTGCCCATGAGGTGACGGGCGCCAATCTGCTGCGCTTTCGCCGTCTCGCCGCGGTGATTGTGACGGCGCACGTGCTGACGGTGCTGATCTACCTGCCGTCGATCCTGAGTGGCACGGCGACCCACTGGCAGCGCGATCAGGCGATCGTCCAAACGCTCTTGGCCGCCTCGATCCTGGGTGCGGCGGCTTGGGCGCGACGCTGGCAACACGTCAGTATCGCGCGCAAATCGGCATTCTGCTTCTGGTTGACGGTCGCCTACCTGTTGGGCGCCACGGTTGCCAGCGGCCTGGACGTCGGCGCCGGCAACTCGCCGGTCACTTATCTGCTCCTGAGTTTCGCCGCTGGCCTCGTCGTCCTGTTGCCGTCGGTCGAAGCGCTGGTCGCCGCCGCAATCGGCATCGTCGCCATGGTCGCCAGCATCCACCATTTCGTCCCCGACGCCGACCCTGACCGCGCGATGTCCGTTAGCGCGGACGCCATCGGGTTCTGCTTGATCGGCTGGGGCATCGGCCGAATCCGCTACTTGCAGGAAGTGCACAGCTTCCTCCTGAACCAACAGTTGGCACAGCAGCAATCCGAGCTGGCGGAAGCGTTCTTGCAGCAACGGCGCTATTCCGAACAGTTGGAGAAGGCCAAGGCTGAGCTGGAGCGCATCGTTGAGTGCGACGGGCTGACTGGCGCAGCGAGCCGCCGCAAGCTGTTCAGCGTCGGGCAAGCGTGGCAGGGCGGGCTGGTGATCATCGACATCGACTTCTTCAAGAATGTGAACGACACCCATGGCCATGACGTCGGCGATCTCGTGTTGATTGAGCTCGTGCGCCGCCTGCAGGTCGCTGCGCCCGTTGGCTCGCTCGTCGCGCGGCTGGGCGGCGAAGAATTCGTGGTCCTCTTGCCCTTTGCCGCGGTGCCGGAGATCGAGGCGGCCGCCGAAGCGCTGCGCGACGTGGTCGCTGCCGCGCCGGTGGTGACACCGCACGCGCCTTTGGCGATCACCGTGAGCATTGGCTGGGCGCCAGTCGGTGGGCTTGGCCAGCCTGATCTGGAGGCCGCGCTGCTGCTCGCCGACGAAGGACTGTATTCGGCCAAGCGCGCCGGACGCAATCGCGTCGGTCCGTCGCCGTACTTGCGCCAGCGGTCGGTCAGCTCGATCGCCAAGGCGGCAGTGGCCTAGCCCGCAACGTGCGATGCGACGCGCGGCCCAGTCACTTCCGTGCGAAAGGAGCCTGCCAATGTGGTCCACCACCAAGATTGCCGAAGCCGCTGCGGGCGTGTCCGCCCTGGTCGCCGTCGCCACCTTCCTGATCGGCGCCGAACAGGACCGCGACAAGGCCCGCGAAGCCGAGATGCGCGAATGGGCCAAGGTCAAGGCGTTCCGCCTCATCGACACGCATCCGAACGTCGCGTTTGCCGAGCTCCGCAAGGTGTTTGAAGCCGACGAACAGCGGGTCCGCGGCAGCACAACGCCGACGATTGCGGAGGAAGACCTCAACCGCGTTTTGCTGGAGTTGGCGCGTGAACATCTGATCCTGCTCAACGGCCGTCACCAGTATCGCGTGGTCACCGTCCCGAACGACGCGACTCCGGCAGCGCTTTGACGTCCGCCCGCGGGCGGTTTCCGTCCCGTGGCGCAACTAGCCGCGTAGGCCGAAAAATTCCCGAATC
>CAINLT010000211.1 GCA_903850505.1 uncultured Myxococcales bacterium
CGCGGATCACAGCTCCGCGGTGATGCAGCAGATCAGGCAGACGGGGTTTCGTCAATTTTGCGAGGAGTTCGGGAGCTTGCGATCGCCCTGCGTCCAGCCGCACGAGGACTACGCACCGCCGACGATTTGGTGTAGTCTCCCGCGCCATGACGACGCTCACATCCTTCCCGAAGCAAGACATCAAGGTCCTCCTCCTGGAGAATATCCACGCGACCGCGCTGGAGGTCTTCCGCGAGGAAGGGTTCCAAATCGAAGTCGTGAAGGGCGCGCTGAGCGAAGCCGAACTGGCCGTGCGTCTGCGCGACGTGCACGTGCTCGGCATCCGCAGCAAGACCCGCGTGACGGCCGCTTCACTCGTCGACGCCCGCCGCTTGCTCACGATCGGCGCGTTTTGCATCGGCACCAACCAGATCGAACTCGACGCCGCCAACATCAAGGGCATCCCGGTCTTCAACGCGCCGTTTTCCAACACGCGCAGCGTCGCGGAACTCATCATCGGTGAAGTCATTTCGCTTTCGCGTCGCCTCTTCGACCGCAGCCGCGAGGCGCACGAGGGCAAGTGGCGCAAGCTCGCGGAAGGCTCGTTTGAAGTGCGCGGCAAGACGCTGGGCATCATCGGCTATGGCCACATCGGATCGCAGGTCGGCGTTCTGGCCGAGTCGATGGGCATGCGCGTGCTGACCTGGGACATCCGCTCGACGATGGCGATCGGCAATTCGCAGCCATGCACGTCGATGGAGGAGCTCCTGGAAGCGTCCGATTTCGTGACGCTGCATGTGCCGGAGACGCCGCGGACCGCCAACATGATCGGCGAAGCGGAGCTGGCGCGGATGAAGCCGGGGGCGTGCCTGCTGAACGCGAGCCGTGGCACCGTCGTGGACATCGAGGCGCTGGCCAACGCGCTGCGCTCGAAGCACCTCGCGGGCGCGGCGGTTGATGTCTATCCCAAGGAGCCGGAAAGCAACAGCGACGACTTCACGAGCGCACTTCAGGGCTTGGACAACGTGATCCTGACGCCGCACCTGGGCGGGTCGACGGTGGAAGCGCAGGCGGCCATCGGCAAGGAAGTCGCGGCCGCGCTGACCAAGTTCGTCAACATGGGCATCACGACGGGCGCGGTCAATTTCCCGCAGGTTGAACTGGCGCCGACGCCGGGCGCGCATCGCATCCTCAACGTCCACCGCAACGTGCCGGGCGTGCTGCGCGACGTGAACCGCATCGTGTCGGATCTGGGCGCCAACGTGCGCGCGCAGACGCTGGCGACGGACGCGCACATCGGCTACCTCGTGACGGACCTGGACCAGGACGTCTCGGCCGAAGTCACCAAGGCGATCGCGGCGCTGGAGACGAACATCCGCACACGGATCTTGTACTAGCCGTTAATCGAAGATCTTCCCAGGATTGAGGATCCCGTTGGGATCCAGCACTGCCTTCATCGCCCGCATGATGGCGATTTCGTCGGCCGTCCGCGTGTACGGCAGCGCCGCCTTCTTGAGCAGGCCGATCCCGTGCTCCGCTGAAATGCTCCCGTGGTGCTCCGCGACAAGCGCGAACATGTCCCGGTCCGCTTCCTTGGCATGCGCGAGGAACGCCGCCTTGTCCATGGCGTCCGGCTTCATCACGTTGATGTGCAGGTTGCCGTCGCCCACGTGGCCAAAAACGGCGATCTCCCAGCCTGGATAGCGCGCCTGGAAGACGGCATCCAGCCGACTCGTGAACGCCTCCAGCGCCGCTACGGGCAGCGAAATGTCGTTCTTGTGCGGCATCCCCGTCGCGGACAGGCTCTCGCTGATGCCTTCGCGCAGTGACCACAGATCCGCGGCCTCCTGCGGGCTCTGCGCCAGCACGCCGTCGCGCACCAGCTCGCGCTCAAACAGGCTGGCGCTCCAGTCATCCAGCTTGTCCCCACGTTCAACTTCCAGCAGCACGTAATGGCTCGACGGCGCAGCGAACGGCGCCCGCAGCGTGCGGTGCCGCAGGACCCGGCGCAGGCATACGTCGGTGAAGAACTCGTACGCCATCGGCACCAGCGGCGCCCGGCGCACTTCGCGGAACAGCCGCAGCACGCCGGCCAAATCGTCCACCGCGAACAGCAGCACGTCCAGCTTGCCCGGATTGCGTGTGAGCTTGAGCGTCGCCTCCGTGATGACGCCGAGGATGCCCTCGCTGCCGATGAAGAGCTGTCGCAAGTCAATCCCCGTGTTGTTCTTCTCCAGCGCGCCGCCGAGCTCCAGGACGCGGCCATCGGCCAGCACGACCTCCAGCCCGAGCACCCACTGGCGCGTCAGACCGTAGCGGATCACCTTCACGCCGCCCGCGTTCGTGGCAATATTGCCGCCGACCTGACTGGAGCCCTTGGACGCAAAGTCCACCGGCCACGTCATGTCGTGCTCGCCCGCGTGCTGGTGCACGACCTCGGTAATGGCGCCCGCCTGGACGCGGACGGTACCGCCGCTGACGTCGACCGGCGCCATGTGGCGCATGCGGCTCAAAGAGAGGACGACTTCGCCCCGACAGGCGACAGCGCCCGCCGCGAGTCCGGTGCGACCGCCAGACGGGACGACCGCCACGCGGTGTTGATTGGCGAGCGCGAGCAAGCGCGAAACTTCGTCCGTCGTGCGCGGAAACACGATGAGCGACGGCGCTGCATCAAAGACGCGCGTCCAGTCGCGGCCATACGTCCGCAAGTCATCGGCATCCTTGGAGGCAAAATCGGCAGGAAAGCCGTGGGCGATCGCGGCGAGAAAAGCGTCGGGCAAAGTAGGCATGGCGGCTGACAATCCGGCAGCGGGCGCGGCAGTTGGCCCGGGCGGCGAGACTACCGCCCGAGCGCCAGCGGGGCAAGACGCTACTGCTTGCGCAGCTCACCCAGCGCGCCGCCCAACACGCGATACAGTTGCCGCCGCACCGTCCCCGGATGACGTCCCAGCGCTGCGGCCATGCGCTCGGCGAAATCCTTGACGTTCCCATGCGCCTCCGCCTGGATCGCCTGCGCCAGCGACTCCGGGTCGGCCAGCAACTGCGTATACCGGGCGATTTCCTGGGCGTTCGCCGACGGCGCACGCGGTTCGTCCACGCGCACGCGGTGCTGCCCCGTCACCAGGTTCAACAGCCGCGGACTGCACGCTTCCATCATCGGCGGGATAATCGTGTCCAGGCGCCGCATGAGCCGCGCGCGCATGGCATCGGCGAGCCGCCGCACTTCCTCGCGCAGCTCGCGGACGTTGCCCGGCCATTCGTAGAGCAGCATCCGCTCGACGAGCTCGGCCGCCTGCCACGCATCCGCCGGCTGCATCTGCCCCAGCTGCCGCAGCGACCGCACACCGGATTCAATCAGGAAATGCTCGACAAGCGGCACGACGTCCAGCACCCGCTCGCGCAGCGGCGTGATGTCGATCGTCGACAGGCCAATCCGCCAATACAGGTCGGCGCGGAACTTGCCTTCCACGGCCAGCTCCGCCAGATCGCGGTGCGTCGCCGTCACCAGCCGCGTGTCGACTGCGTGCGGGCGGGCATCACCGATCCGGTGCACCTCGCCCGCTTCGGTCACCCGCAGCAGCTTGGCCTGCAGCGCTGTTTCCAGTTCAGCGATTTCGTCCAGCAGCAGCGTCCCGCCGTGCGCCACGTCAAACGCGCCTTGCTGGTCATTTTGCGCGCCGGAGAACGCGCCGCGTCGATGGCCAAACAGCTGCGATTCCGCGAGGCTCGCGACGATGTTGGCCATGTTCACGCCGAGAAACGGCCCGCCGCGCCCCGACGAAGCGTGCAGCGCGCGGGCCACAAGCTCCTTGCCAACGCCCGATTCGCCCGTGATATGCACCGGCCGCGTCGACGGCCCCAGGTTGCGAATCTGCGTCCGGACGTGCGCCATCGCCGGTGACGCGCCGACAAGGCCATACTCTTCGGACGGGTCGCAGCCGACGTCCAGCACCATCACCGTCCCGCCCGCGCGGATCACGTCGCCCATCCGCACGACCGCGCGATCCACGCGCAGGCCGTTCAACAGCGTGCCGTTGCGCGTACCCAGATCCTCGAGCAGCCACGGCCCCTGCATCGGCACGCCGCCTTCCGCCAGGGAAACGCGGAAATGCTCGCGGGACAGCCAGGAATCCAGCACGGTGTGCGTGACGTCCGTGCCGCGACCGACCGTCGTCGAAATCGGCCCCAGCTCCAGCAGCGCCGTCGACCGCGCCACGTCGGGCGCCATCTGCACCCACAGCCCCAAGCGCAGCGGCTCGCTCTCCGTGGGCGACGGTGGCGGTGGCGGCTGGATGGTATCGACGATGGACATGGCACCTTGGGCGAACGCCGCCTCTGAAGGTAGCGTGGCCTGCGCTGGAGGACAACTCCCCTCGCGCCAACGCAATAGTCCTGCCAGAATGGTCGTAATGCATTGTTTTCACCTGATAATTGCGTAAGCAAACGTGAAGCTCGCTCACGAAGTGTAAAGTTGGTGGCGTGTGGGCGCCCGTTCCGGCATGGATGAAATCAGGAGGTGTCTGTGCCGACACAGAAGGTGCCCGCAATTTCGGTCCAGAGCAGCCGGTGGCAAGGGCCGGGGCTGATCGTGTTCGGCGCGCTGTTGGGCGCGGGGCTGGCATCGATCTGGCTGGTGCCGCGTGTCCACGACGTGTAGGCCGCAGCAACAGCCCCGGCGCAGCGCCCTCTTGCCCGGCCGGTGGACCATGCGCGGCCGGTGCGCGGCAGCAATGGCAAGCTGACACATCCGCTTCTCACCTGCGCCGCCGAGCCTGCCGACGCCGCGGGCCTCGCTGAGGCGCAGACCGGCGTCGAACGCATCCTCGCGGCAGCCAAGTACCACGGCATTGCCCGCGCCGCGGTGCACGTGAGCGATCTGGAGACGTGCGAGTGGTTCGAGATTGGCAGTGAAGAGCGTTTCCACCCGGCGAGCATCATGAAGCTGCCGCTGGCGCTCACTTGGCTGCGGCGTGCGAGCCAGGATGCGTCAATCCTGACGCGGCAATTGACGTATGACATGCCGTCGAATGCCGATACGCGCGAGGATCGCAACGCGAGCGCGTTGCTCACTGGGCAGAGCTATGAAGTGGCGGAACCGCTGCGGCGGATGCTCGTCGATTCCCGGAATGACGCGAAATGGCTGCTGAATCGCGACGTGCCGATCGCGGCGCTGGACGCGATTTGGCTGGATTTGGGGCTGACGCCGCCGCCTCGCGATCGCGATCCGGAGGTGGGCATTCACGACGTCGCCTTGATGCTGCACGCGCTGTACGACGGCGCGTGGTTGGGACGGGACGCGTCAGAGATGGCGCTGGGCTGGCTGGCGGGCGCGACCTACCGGGACGGGCTGGCCGCGGCGCTGCCCAACGCCGCCGTGGTGGCACACAAGTACGGGCGGCGGGTGCGGACGGACGCGCCTGCCGGCCAATGGAACCTGCAGTTGCACGATTGCGGCATTCTGTACCGCCCAGGGCACCCAGTGCTTGTCTGCGTGATGACGGAAGGTGACAACGAACCGGTGCAGCAGAGTGCCATGCAGCAAATCGCCGTGCTGCTGTGGAATTACCCGCAGACGGACCGCTGACGGCTACTTCAGGGTCAGGATCTCGCTCAGGTTCGGAATCAGCAGGA
>CAINLT010000212.1 GCA_903850505.1 uncultured Myxococcales bacterium
AGTTCCGTCAGCGCCGCTTCCGCGTCCGTCCACGGCAGCACGCGCTCCGCGACCGGCTGGAGTTGCGCCGCGTCGATCGCCTTGAGCATCGCCCGCATCGACGCCGCGTGACCGACCATCACGCCCAGCACGCGCAGGTTCTTCATCAGGATCGGCAGCAGCGTCGCGTCCGGCTGGACGCCCGAAAGTACGCCAATCACCGCCACATGGCCATGCGGCCGCGCCACCAGCAGCGATTGGCCAAAGGTCTGGCCGCCGCCCACCTCCACAACGTGATCCACGCCGCCCGTCAGCGCCAGCACCTTCTTGCCCCACTGCGGCTCCTGCCGGTAGTTCAGCGTCTGCCACGCGCCCAGCGCCTTGGCGCGCTCCAGCTTGGCGTCGTTGGACGAGATCACGATGGCGCGCGCGCCCATCAGCACGGCAAACTGCAGCGCGAAGATCGACACGCCGCCCGTCCCCTGAATCAGCACCGTATCGCCCGCCTTCAAGTGGCCCTGCGTCACCAGCGCGCTCCACGCCGTCAGCGCGGCGCAGGGCAGGGTCGCCGCCTGCACGTCCGTCAGGTGCGCGGGCACCGGCATCACCGCATCGGCGCGCAGCACCGCGTACTCGCGCAACATGCCGTCCAGCGGCCCGCCCAGCGTCTGCCGCAGGATCTCCGGGGTCGCGTCGCCGTCCTGCCACGCCTGATTGAACAGGCCAATCACGCGCTCGCCCACCTGCCGCGCCGTCACGTCCGGCCCAATCGCGTCGATGACGCCCACGCCATCAGACAGCGGCACCAGCGGCAGCGGCTGGCGCGGATTGTACGTGCCGGAGACCGTCATCCAGTCGCGGAAGTTCAGCGAACACGCGCGCATGCGCAGGCGGACTTCACCGGGACCGGGCTCGGGCAGCGGGCGTTCAACCTGGACAAGGCCACCGGGGCCAAACTTCTGCAATTCGATGGCGCGCATGGGAACCTCCAGGGGCGTGAGTATCGGCAGCGGGTGCGGCGCGCGCAAGCGTTGAACCCGCGGCGCAATGCAGGTAAGGTCGCGGGGTGAAGTCCCATCTCCTGCCAACGCTGCTGTTCCTCTGCCTCGCCGCCGCCTGCGATCCCGGCCATGGCGCGACCGACGACGACGCCACCGCCGACGCTTCCGCCGCCCTTGAAGTCGCCGACGATGCCGCGCCCGCCGCCGATGTCCCCGCCGCTGACGTTTGGCCCGACGGCTTCTGGCTGCCCGACAACATCAACCAGCTCTACGGCCATTGGGAAAACGACGACGGCGAGACGATCCGCGTGTTTGAGATCGCGCAATTCGACCCGTATGACGCCGACATGCTCAACGTCTCGCCGGTCTATTGGCTGTACCGCTATCCCAAGGGCACGAAAGCGACGGTTGCGGAACGCGGCCGCGCCACGCTGGCGATGGGGCCGCTGTTGCACACGGAAGTGGTGTGGTCGGAGGTGGTCACGGACAAGGGCAAGAACACGGACCTGACGTTGCTCGCCGCGCCGGCAGGCAGCTTCTCGCTGGCGACGGGCGCGGGCACGCCGCGGGTGTACCTGAAGAAGTGGTAGCGGCGTCTACCGCGCGTACAACTTCAACTCCCGGCCAATCCGATCCGCCATCTCCACTGTCTTGGCCAGCTCCGGGTGGCGGAGCACCAGGAAACCATCGGACAGCAGCGTTTGCAGCCAGTTGCGCCGCTGCGCCCCGACCGGCAGCAGGTTTTCCCACACGATGTGCTGGCCAAAATCGCGGCGCAGGCCCGCAAGCCCGGCGATCGCCACGATGCGGCCCTGGCCGTGGGCGCGCTTGAACACGGTCGCGACGTTGTAGGTGCGCTGCCACGGCTGGGTCATCCGCCCCGCGCACACAATTTCCGCCCAACCGACGAAGCTATCGAAATCACAGGCGTAGTTCATCTGGTCGACCTGCCGTGCGCCGGGCGGACGCGCGCCGATCTCGCCGAACACGACTTCGCCATTGGCCTTGCGGTACCACTCCATGTGGGTGAAGCCGTCCTGGAAGCCCAGCGCGTCGATCACTTTCTGGCCCATCGCGACGCCGCCCGCGAGGTGCGGCTGCGTCACATCGCGCAGCGCAATCACCTGCGGGGAAATCCACTCGTTGGTCCGCGCAATCAGCGGCCGCGGGCGATACCAGGCGATGTTGTGGTATTGGATTTGGCCCTTGCTCGTCAGCGTATCGAACGTGAATTCCTCGCCATCGACGAATTCTTCCACGCTCACGTGCGGCACCTGCCGCGTGCCGGCGATCGCCACTTCCAGCTCTTTCCCGTCGTTGCAGCGGAACGTGTGCGCTGACCCCGCGCCGTCGATCGGCTTGACGATTAGCGGATAGCCGATGCGCTCAGCCGCGTCGCGCACTTCACCGACCGTCGTCGCGCGCATATGGCGCGGCGTACGGATCCCCGCGCGATCCAGCACCTGCTTCATCTTCTCCTTGTCGCGAAACGTTTCGGCTTGGTCCACGCTCATGCCCGACACGCCCAGCGCCTCACGCAGCCGCGCCGCCAGCACGACCTGGTACTCCGTCAGCGCCTCGACGCGATCCATCTGCCGGCCACCCAGCCAGCGGCGGATGCGCGCGACCGTGTCCAGTTCGTCCAGCAGGCTCGGAACCTGCAAATACGCGTGCAGATGGCGCCGTGCGGTCTGCGGCAGCGTGCCCACGGGCTCCGCGCCCACGCCCCAGACGCGCGCGCCCACCGTGCTCAGGCCGCGGACAAATTCGGGAATTTCGCTGGGAAAGCCGGGGGAGAGAAAGAGGACGTCCATTCTGGTGCTCCTTGCGCGCCGTTCAGGCTACTTGACCAAGCCTTCCGGGACCTTGGCACATTGCACTTCCAGCGACAAATCCATCTCGCCGACGACCCGCGTCACGGCGTCGTGCAGTTCCACGAGGCGGTCCGTGACCGCGGGCTGATCCAGGCCACACGCGCCGGTGTAGCGCAGTTGCAGCCGGTGTTCCTCCTTGAGCCAGCGGGCCGTGACTGCCGCCGTCAGCGTCTCCGCGGCCATCTTGCGCACGGCGTCGGCGACTTTCAGGCGCGCCAGCGGTACCGTGCGCGCGGTCACCTGCACAGGCGTCACGGCGCGCGCGATGAGGCACACGTCGGATTCGTCCTCAGCGCTCGGCTGGCCATCGCCGTCGGTGTCGTGCCGCAACAGTGCCGCCAGCACGCCGCCCGGCACCGTCGCCGCAGCCTGGAACGCCGCTTGCGCCACGGTCACGACGGGCACCGGCCCACCGCGCGTTGGCTCCAGCAGCGTCTCGCCGCGCGCATCCGTCCGCACCAGCCAGTTCTGGCCCTGCGGCGTGTGGATCAGCCGCAAGTTGTCCGTTGCCTGCGGCAAGCTTGGCTCGTCGCCCGCGGACACGTCGAGCGGCAACCCCGTCTCGCCATTGACCGGTTCTGCCAGCACCTCGCTCGCGCCAGTCGGCAGCGCCACGGCCACCCGCCGCCAATGGCCATCTTCCGCCTGCTCCGTGAACTCCAAGCGCGCGCTCTCGGCGTGCCACCACAGGCTCTGGCGCGCCGCGCCGGGCAGCGGATAGCAGTACGCGCCGGTCAGCAGCGCTTCCACCACCGCGTCATCCGGCCGCCGCTCGCCCGGGGCAATCTGCGTGTGTGGTGGCTCGACGTTGCGCGGCAATTCCTCCGCCGGCACGACGCGCGGCACTTCGCGGCGACATGCGCTGGCGAGAAGCACCAGCAGCACCAGTGAGCGTAGGTGAAAGCTTGGGTTCGCGCGCGTCATGAATCAGGAATGCTCGGCAATCATCGCGGCGAGCCGGTCCATGCCATCGCGCACGACTTGCGCCTCGGGGCCAAAGGACAGCCGCACGTACGACTTCAGCCGCGACGGAATGTGACTGCGCCGCTTGCCGGGATTCACGTCAAAGAACTCGCCGGGCACGACGATGACCTGCTTTTCCAGCGCGGCGCGGAAGAACGCGTGGCCGTCCTGCAACGCCGGCGGCAGGTTGTCGAGGCTGACGAAGCAGTAGAACGCGCCCAGCGGCACATGGTCCAGGCCGAGGCCCAGCTCGCGAATGCGCTCCAGCATCATCCACCGCTTCTCGGCGAACGCCTTCTGGATCGCCAGCGCTTCGCGGTCGGCGTTTTCGCGCTCCAGCAGGGGCAGCGCGGCGCGTTGCATCGGGTGCGGCGGGCCGCCATCCAGAAAGCTGCCAGCGGAAGTCAGGCGCTCAATCACGTCGCGCGGGCCGACTGTCCAAGCCAGCCGGAAGCCCGGATAGCGCCAGTTCTTGGTCAGGCCATCGACGAGGATGACCGGATCCTCGTTCACGTCCTCGACAAACCGCGCCGCGCTCGTCGACGCGCCCTCACTTGCCGCCGCGGCATCGTAGAGGTAGTGGCTGTAGAACTCGTCCAGGATGAGCGCGCAGCCCAGCTTGCGCGACGTCTCGACCCACGCGCGCATGTCCCGCCCGCGCACGACCTGGCCGGTCGGATTGCAGGGATTGGAGAGCAGCACCGCGCCCAGGCCCTTGCCGACGATCTCCGCCCGCAGCCGCGCAGGTGAGAGCGCGAAGCCCTCCGCGGGATCCAGCACAATCGGAATCGGCACGAACGCGCGAAAGATGCCGAGCAGCTCCTCGTACGCCGTGTAGTCTGGCAGCAGGTGGCCCAGATGGCCGTTGCCCAGCGTCGCGAGCACGCGCGTCAGCGCAGTCCGCCCGCCAGCAGAAATCGCCACATTTTCAGCGGTATACTGGCTGGGCATGCCCTTGCGATACCGCGAGTTGTACAGCGCCGCTACCGCCTCGCGCATCTCCAGCAGACCGCCGACCGGCCCGTACTCGTGGCTCGCCGGATCCACGTCGATGTGGTGCATCCGCGGCACGCAGCCTGGCAAATCGCCCGTCTCCGGCGCGCCTTGGCCCAGATTGGCCCAACCGGGTTTGCCGTAGGAAAACCCACGCTCCGCCGCCTCCGCCATCACGTAGATGACGCCGGTGCGCGGAACTGGGCGGAAGATATCGTGCTGGACCGGTGACTCGATCATCTTGCCTCACACACCCTTGCGGTTGAGCGCCGCCCAGCCGTCCTGATTCTGGAACAGCCGCTTGCAGGTGATGTTCATCGCGTCCGTCAGCGCAAACCGGTGGTACTTGTTCGGCGGCACGATGAGCAGATCGCCCGGCACCACGTGTACGCGCATCCAGCGGTCGTCGCAATCGCGCAGGTCAAAGATGCCTTCGCCCTTGAGCACAAAGCGGATTTCTTCGTCCGTGTGCAGGTGCTCCTGGAAGAATTTCTCCAGCAACGGCTCCAGGTTCGGCGTCGACACGCTCAGGTGGACCTGGTCCTGCGCGACGTACCCGCGCTCGCGGCAGATGGCGTCCAGCGGCGCGCGATACTGCTCTTCATCCACCGGCATCTGCGCGTAGTAGATGCCTTCCGCGTAGAGCTTTTCGGCGCCGACAGCCTGCTGTGGCTGATCAAGGAAATACGCTTGCATGGACAATTCTCCGTTACGCCGCGCAGGCGGCCGTCAAATCCGGCGCATCGGGCGCGCTGCGATCGTGTTGCAGGTGGTCGATGCCCGCCGCGTGCATGCGCACCACGGCCCGGCACAGGTAATCCAGGCACTCAGCCTGGGTCTTGGCGTGCACGCTGTCCCGGCCCCAGACGTACACGCCGTGGTTGCGGACGATGACGGCGTTGGCCTTGGGAAACGCGAGGATGGCGCGCTCGACGCGGTCCTTCAGTTCGTGTTCCAGCGCGGTATTGTCGATGACGGGGATCTCGTGGACGTCAAAATAGCCAACGCCCTCAAGACCTTTCATCATCTCCAGACGCGTCAGGCGCAGCGGCTCGCCGGGCCGCACCAGCATGGACGCCAGCACGACGTCCAGGCTGTGCGAATGCAGCACGGCGCCGGCGTCCCGGTGATCGTACGCGGCCTGAAAGAGCGGCGCGCACGCGGTCAGCTTGTGACCCGGGGCGGCCTTTTGCACTTGGCCGGCGCGATCAAGCTCAAAAATGTCGCTCGGTTGCAGGCGCTCTTTCTCCACGCCGGACGGGGCCATGAAGATCGTCTCGCCGACGCGCAAACTGATGCCGCCGCCCGTGCCGGAAGCCCAGCCCAGCTGCCAAAAAAGCCGACACAATTCGCAAATACGTTCGCGAGCTTGGCTGTTGGTGAACGAATCGGTCATCCGGACCTCACGCGCGGCCGCGCGATCAAGAGGGCGCGGATCGCAACACTGAAGCCGCTTCTGGTCAAGCGCGTTTGCTGCAACTGGCTATTTTGTTACTGCGCGGGTGCGATCTGCAGCTTGGCCGTCACGGCTTCCGTGCGCTGCACGTCTTCCGGCGTCAACCGCACAACCTGGCCATTGCCCGCCATCGTGAACACGAGGCCGCGGTCGCCCGTCATCGTCGCGGTGCCCGCCAGCGTGCCGTCGCGGAAGATGTCGAAGCGGTTTTCACCGGTCGGCACCAGGCGCATCACGATGCCGTCGCGTTCCATCTGCACGGAGCCGTCAGGCATCTGCTGCATGTGCATCTGCGCGACCGGACTGGAGCCGGTCCAGAACTCGATCGTGTTCAGCACGATGAAGTCCGCGAAGCCCAGGACTTCGTACACGGGGATAATCGTGAACGCCCAGAACACCACAGTCTTGACGAACTTGTTGTCAAACGAGTCGTTCCAGCCGTAGAGCTTCCGGGTCAGCGCGAACTTGCCAAAGCAGCCGGTCGTGAAGCTGGCGAGAGCGAGCGCTGTGACGATCATGAGAAGTCGGGTCTTCGTACGCATTAGATGCCTCCAAATGGTGAAAACTGCGTGCCCACCGCGGTGTGCGCGGCTAGTGTGCAAACTCCCGGTCTCGACGGCAAGGGGCTGCGCGGGTAGAATCTTGGCCCCGCCGTGCACCAACGCCGGCTGCGAACGCAACGCGAGGATCTGATGAGTGATTGGCTGGATTCCGGAGTTTCCCAGATGGCAGGCACCTTGCGCGGATCGTCCATCCTCGCGATTGCCGGGCAAGTTCGTGCACTTGTGGCTTCAGGCAAGCAGGTTTCCAACCTGACCATCGGCGATTTTGAGCCGAAGGAATACCCGCTGCCCAAGAAGCTCGTCGACGGCACCATCGACGCGCTGCACGCCGGTCACAGCAACTACCCGCCGGCCAACGGTATTTTGGAGCTGCGCACCGCGGTGCAGGCGATGTACAAGGATCGCTGCGGTTTGGACATCGCGCTCGATCGCATCCTGATTGCGGGCGGCGCGCGGCCGCTGCTGTACGGCGCCTACCGGGCGATCGTCAATCCGGGTGAAAAGGTCCTGTATTCAG
>CAINLT010000213.1 GCA_903850505.1 uncultured Myxococcales bacterium
GCCTCGTCATCGTACAACCCCGTCGCCAGCACGAGCGTGTGCAGCAACCGGCGCGCCCGGGTGACCAGGCCCGGGCACGGCTGCGTCGGCGCGATCACGGTGACCTGCGCACCGGTGTGCAGTGGCCCCAACGCCACTGCGTCGCCCGTCCCATCCGGCCACGCGCGCAGCAGCACCGCGCCGGGAATCTGACCGTAGCCGTCGTTGTGCACCGTGACCTGCCCTGTCGCATCCGCCGTCACGCGCACCCACAGGTCGAACTTGCCAAGGCCGCGGTAGAACAGGAAGCGCTCGACCTCATTGCCTACGTGCAGCCACGTTGCGCCGACCTGCCGCGAAGGCTGCCAGATGCTGCTCGGGCTCACCGGCGCGGTTCGGCTGAACGTCCACTGGCACGTCCTGGCAGCCGACGGCGCGTGGGTGAAGACGTCAGAAGGCTTGACCTTCCTGCCAGCGCCGCCACTGCACCAGGATGACGTCGAAGCGGTGTTCGCTGACGCCCTTCGCCGCATCGCCCGGCAACTGGGGCGCCTGGTGCCGGACCGCGATGACGAACCGCAAGACCGCCTGTCGCAGCGTCAACCTGCGCTCGCGGCGCTGTTCCGCAACGCCATGCTCGGCCACCAGTCGACCGGCAAAGACGCCGGCAAGCCGCAGCGCGTCGAGTTCGGCAAGGCGCGCCTGGACATCAAGCCACACGGCCGAAACTGCGCGCAGGCACATGGCTACTCGCTGCACGCAAACACGCGCGTGGGGGCACTGGCGCGCGGCGACCTCGAGAAGCTGCTCCGGTATGTCTGTCGCCCCGCCATCGCTGCACACAGGCTCGAACAGCTCGATGCGCAGACCATCCGCATCAGCTTGAAGAACGAATGGTCGGGCGGCGTGACGGCAGTGCACGTCAGTCCGCGTGATCTGCTGATCCGTGCGCTGGCGCAGATTCCGCTGCCGCGCAAGCCGTCGATCAGGTACCACGGCAATTTTGCGCCGAACGCGGCCGACCGCCCGCTGGTGTTGCCCGACTCTGCCAAGGTCAAGGCCGGCTGCAAGCGCACGAAGGTCAAGACGTGCCGCGACGACGAGACCGTGGCGCAGACCTCAACGCGGATGTCCTGGGCGGAGTGCCAGAAGCGGGCGTTCTTGTGGGATGTTCTCGATTGCCCCTGTGGCGGGCGGCGTACGGTGATCGCGGCGGTGCAGGACAAGGCGGAGATCGAGCGCTTCTTGCAGCATCTGCAGTTGTGGCCGGATCAAGGGGACATCACGGAGATCCGCGGGCCACCGGACCTGCTGGACCCGCCGGACGACGAGGCGACCGACCAGTGGGATGCCTTCGATGATCCGCAGCCGCTGGACTGGGTGGCATAGCAGTCAGCTGACGGCACAGGTTGGCTGGGTTCGGGGCGTCGGCAAGACGCGCTGGGCGGCCTTCCAAGTGTGCTTGAACAGGAACTTCGCCGCCCAGTCCGGTCCGCCGAACGGAATGGTGTGGCCGCCAGCGTCGTGGATGCAGCGGATGACAAAGTGGCCGTCCTTGCGCAGCGCGGTCGTGAGGTCGTTCATCGACGTGAAGAAGTCGACCAGGCCGCCGCCGAAGACGTCGTCCTCCTTGCCGGAGACCGCGAGCACGGGCGCCTTGTAGGTGGGCATCACGTATTCGAGAAAGCTGTTGACGCCGCCCGAGAAGATGGCCACCGCGGCGAGGTAGTCGGTGCGGTTCATGAGCAGCCAGGTGCTCCACAGCGAGCCGGCGGAGAAGCCCGTGGTGTAGACGCGTGTGCGGTCGATGCCGAACTGCTGATCGAGGCAGGAGAGGGCGTCGTCGAAGATGGCGACGTCGGGCTCCGGCTTGGCAGCGAAGCCCCAGCCGGTGATCTGGCTGCAGCAGCCCTTGGTGCCGGCGCCATTGCAGCAGCCATCCGGGACGATGACGATGGCGTGGTACTGGGCCGCAAGCGAGTCGGCGCCAAAGAAGTTGCTCATGTTGGCAGCGCTGTCGCCCAGGCCGTGCCAGATGAAGACGACCGCTGCACCCTTCGGATCGGGCGGCAGGGAGATGCGCAGGTTGCGGGTGTAGCCGCCCGTGTCGAAGTCATTGGCGCCGGCAGCGAACGTCGGGCATGTGCCGGCGTAGGTCTTGAGCGCGGCCGGTTGCGGGCCGGTCGGCACGTCCGGAGCGGCAACGGGAACATCGGCAGTTGCCGCGACATCCTGGCCCGAAGCGGCGTCGGCGGCTTGGATGCCGCCCGATGCGGTGCTCGACGCCGCGCTCGAGCACGCGGCGGCGAGGAACAGGCAGGCCAGGGCAACGAAGGTCAGACGCATGAGAATCCTCGACGGTGAAAAGGAGCA
>CAINLT010000214.1 GCA_903850505.1 uncultured Myxococcales bacterium
GGCCAAGGTCAGATGCTTCATTCTCATTGGAGTCCTCATGCTGGGCCTCTCGTTCCAGGGCGACTTCTCGCACGCCCTGACTATCCGCGGCAAAGAGCCAAACAACGCGGCGCTTGCCGACGTGTTGCGGATCCAAAATGCGCGCCTTCCCGATGTCGTCCCGGAGTTGCAGCGATTCCGCCCCTCCTCGGTCCCGCAAAAGACCGCGCGCAAGGGTATAGCGCCGCCGCGAAGTGGGATCAAGCAATCTGGGGTACGCAGACGTGCAACTCCGTCACGGGATTGCCATCATTGCCGTCGCGCCACGTCAGTCGCCAGGGTCCCGAGCGGTCGCAGTGGCAGTTGCGCGCGCCGCTTCGCCACGCCATGCTTGCCGGCATGTTGGACTTGACCCGTCAGCGCTGGCACGACATTACGCCGCCGATCACGTCGGAAATCGCGGTATTTCCGGGCGACACGCCGTTTCGCCGCGAGGTGTTGCTGGCTTTTGCCCAGGGCGACCACCTGGAGCTCTCCAGCGTGCGTACGACGGTGCACCTGGGCGCGCACGCTGACGCGCCATCGCATTACCACCCGGATGGCGCGCCGATTGAGAAGCGCGACCTGAGCCGCTATCTGGGGCTCTGTGAAGTGCGGAGCGCGCTGGTGCCCCCGCGTACGCGCCTGACGCCCGCGCATCTGGGCCACGCGCCCGTGCGCGCGCCGCGACTGCTGATCCGCACGGGGACGTTTCCGCAGCCAAACGCGTGGACGAGCGACTTTGCCGCGCTGTCGCCGGAACTCGTGGATTGGCTGGGCGGGCAGGGTGTGCTGCTCGTCGGCATCGACACGCCTAGCGTGGATCTGGCCGATGACGCGGTTTTGCTGAGCCACGCGGCGATTTATCGCCACGATCTGGCGATCCTGGAAGGGCTGGTGCTGGACGGCGTGCCCGATGGCCTGTACCTGCTCGTGGCGCTGCCGCTGCCGTTGGTGGGCGCGGACGCGAGTCCGGTGCGCGCGATCCTCGTGGCGATGTGAGAGAGGCATATGGAAACGCTGCTGAACCTGATCGATGGCCAGCTTTGTCCGGCGCAAAATGGCCAGACGCTGACGACGCCTGAGCCGGCGACAGGGCAAGATTTTGCCACGCTGCCGGACTCTGATGGTGCGGACGTCGATGCCGCCGTTGCCGCCGCAAAACGGGCATTTCCCGCCTGGGCGGCAGCGCCGTCCGCCACCCGCGCGCGTTGCCTGCGTCGCCTCGCCGAGCTGATTGATCGCGATCTGGACGTGCTGGCGCAGGCGGAGAGCCGCGATTCCGGCAAGCCGCTGCACGTCGCCCGCGCCGTCGACATCGCCCGGGCACGCGACAACTGCGCGTTCTTCGCCGACGCCGCGACGCAGTTCGCCAGCGAATCGCACAGCGTACCGGGACAGTTGAACTATACGCTGCGCCAGCCGCTGGGCCCCGTCGCGTGCATTTCCCCGTGGAACCTGCCGTTGTACCTGCTGACGTGGAAGCTGGCGCCGGCGCTGGCGGCGGGATGCACGGTTGTGGCAAAACCTTCTGAAGTGACCCCATACAGCGCTTTTCTGTTGGGAAAACTGGCGATGGAGGCCGGCTTTCCACCGGGCGTGCTCAACATCGTCCAAGGCGCGGGCGATCGCGTGGGTGCGGCGCTGGTCTGCCACCCGGACATCAAGGCGGTCAGCTTCACCGGCAGCACGCGCGTGGGCGCCGGGATCGCCGCCGTGACCGCGGGCACCTGGAAGAAGCTGAGCCTGGAGCTGGGCGGCAAGAATGCCACGATCGTGTTTGCCGACGCGGATCTGGACGTCGCGGTCAATGAAGTCGTCCGCGCGGCGTTTTCCAACCAAGGGCAGATTTGCCTGTGCGGTTCGCGCATCCTGATCCAGGCCAGCATCTACGGCGAATTCAAGGCGCGGCTGGTTGCGCGCACGCAGCAGCTGCGGGTCGGCGATCCGCTGGAAGCGACGAGCGATCTGGGCGCACTCGTCAGCGCCGCGCACTTCGCCAAGGTGAGCGCCTGCGTCGCCCGCGCGCAAGCGGAAGGCGGCGCGATCCTGTGCGGCGGCACGCCCGTCCGCCTCCCCGGGCGGTGCGCGGAAGGCTGGTTCATGGCGCCCACGCTCATCGACGGCTTGAGCGCGACGTGCGCCACCAATCAGGAGGAGATCTTCGGCCCCGTTGCGACGCTCTTGCCGTTCACCGACGAAGCCGACGCCATCCAGATCGCCAACGGCACGCCCTACGGCCTCGCCGCCAACGTCTGGACCCGCGACGTCAGCCGCGCCCATCGCGTCGCTGAGCGCCTCCAGGCCGGCATCGTCTGGCTGAACTGCTGGATGGTGCGCGACTTGCGGACGCCATTTGGCGGCGTGAAGGCCAGCGGCGTGGGCCGCGAAGGCGGCTGGGAAGCCATGCGCTTCTTCACCGACGCCAAGAGCGTGACGTTGGTGTACTAGATGAGAAAGTGCCAGCAAACCATCCGCAACAACAGGAACAAATGAGCCAGACGATTCACAGCGATCGCGCCGCCGAGCCGGTTGGCCTGTATCCGCACGCGCGGCGGGTCGGGAATCTGCTCTTCCTCAGCGGAATCGGCCCGCGCGTCAAGGGGCAAAAAGCCATTCCTGGCGTGACTTTGGACGCAGAAGGCAAGGTGCTGGATCACGACATCGAGGCCCAGTGCCACAGCGTTTTTGCCAACGTCCGCGCGGTGCTCGAGGCGTCGGGCGCGCGCTGGCAGGATCTCGTCGACGTGACGGTCTACCTGACTGACATGCAACGCGATTTTCCGATCTACAACCGGCTCTGGGCGGCGTATTTTGCCGAGAATGGGCCGTGCCGCACGACGGTGGAGGTCCTCAGCCTGCCGACGCCGATCGCCATCGAGTTGAAATGCGTGGCGGTAGTGGCCGACGTCGCCCGGTGATACACTGCCCCCGCTTTCGGAGCCCCGCTTGACCACCCCCGTCCCCAGCAGCAGCCAACGCGCGAACGATCCGAGCCGCTGGTACGGCCTCGCGGTCTTCCTCCTTGCCGCGATGCTGGGCTGGATGGCGGTCAACGACACGTGGCAGCCCAACAAGTGGCTCAGCGGCGACGGCGCGTTCTACTTGAACGAGGCCAATGCGATCCTGCAACACGGTTCACTGCGCCAGGAGAGCATCCACCCGCACTCGTGGTACGAAAAGGACATGGGCTGGAACAGCAACGTCGACGCCGCGTTCAGCAACATCGCCATCGGCCGCCACGGCGAGTGGTGGCCCAAGCACCCGTACCTCATGCCGTTGGTAGCGACGCCGTTCATCTGGGCGTTCGGCCCGCTGGGCTCGCTTGTCTGCCATTTTCTCTGCTACGCGCTCATCGCGCTTCTCGCCTACCGCATCGCCGCTCGCATCGCCTCGCCCGGGGCAGCGTTCGCGGCCGCGTGCGCGCTCGTGGCCACGCCCTGGTTCGCGCATTGCGCGTGGGGCTTCAACAACGACGTCTTCTACACGGTCATTATCCTCGCCGCGATGGAAGCCGCGCTCGCCGATCGGCCGCACATCGCCGGCTTGCTGTTCGGCGTTGGCGTCTTTGCCAAGGCGACAAACGTGCTCTACGGTCCGGCCCTGCTTGGCATCTTCCTCTTGCGCAAGGATTGGCGCGGCGCGTTCCGCTTCGTGCTCTGGGGCGCCGGTCCGGTGCTGCTGTACCTGACGCTGAACTGGTACATGTACAGCTCGCCGTTCAAGACGGGCTATGACCGCATCCTCGTCCGCGTCGCCGGCAAGAACACGACGCACTCGCACGCCACCGATTTCCACTTCGCCAACATGCGCCAGGGCCTGAAGAATGTGCTCCTGGGCGGCGACGGCATCTGGCCGCACGTCCCGTTGTTCTTTCCGGCGCTGCTGGGCCTGCCCGTCCTGTTCGTCCGGCGCTGGCGCGAGGCGGTGCTGCTGCTGTGGTGCCTCGCCGTGCCCATTCTTTTCCACGCGACGTACACCTGGTACCGGCTGGAGTTCAACCTCCCGCAGCTGGCGCTCGCGGTGACGCCGCTGGCGGTGCTGCTGACGCCGCTCGCGCCGCCGTCGCCCAGCGCGACGCCGTCCCCGCGGCCGTGGCTGTTGCGCGGCGTGCTCGTGCTGGCGATCGTGCTGATCGGCGCGGGCGTGCTGCGTCGGGCAATCGAGCGCAAGCCATCGTATTTGTGGGGACATCTGCCGCAGGCGACGGTGATGCTGGGCGATATTCCGTGCGACTACTTCAACAACATGGTCGAGCGCTTTGAGTGCAGCCACTTTGACACCGACGACGGCCAGCTGACTGGCCGCGTGCTGGACGTGCCGCT
Source organism: uncultured Myxococcales bacterium (assembly GCA_903850505.1). Lineage (GTDB taxonomy): Bacteria > Myxococcota_A > UBA9042 > UBA9042 > UBA9042 > CAIYBN01. Next base: position 4,344 of record CAINLT010000214.1, read on the forward strand.
GCGCTACCGCGACAAGCCCGAGGCGATGGTCCTGCTCACGCCGCACTACACGAGCAAGGAGCGGCGGCTGACGTACCGCGACGTGCCGCTGACGCGCTCGTTCCTGCTGCGGTTTGGCTTGGCGGATTCAGCCCGGGGCGACGCGGTCGTGCACCTGAAAGTGCTGCTGAACGACAAGGTGCTGCTGGAGCGCGACGTGAAACAGCATGGCCTGAACGTCGAACGCCTCGACACCGCTGCGCTGGCCGGGCGCAAGGGACGGCTGGATCTGATCGTGACCTCGCCGGCGCCGGCGGGCTGCATCTTCGGCGTGGACGGATCACCGGTGCCGTAGCGCAGCGCCGCAATGTGACCATTTCGCCACGCGCGTTGCAGCGAACGGTGGGGCCCCGTAGACTTCCGCGCCCCAGCGCGCCAATCAGGCGGCTCAGAGAGCGCAACCCATGGCAAACTATCGCGTGTGCATCGTTGGAGCGTCGGGCTATTCCGGCGCGGAAGCCGCGCAGTTGCTGCGGCGCCATCCCAACGTGGCGCGCGTGGACACGCCGGAGTCGTCCGCGGGCATGGCTGGCGTCGCGGATGACATCGATGCCGTGCTGCTGGCGACCCCGGCTGAAGTCGCTGCGGACATGGCCGCGCCGCTTGTTGAACGCGGAATTCGCGTCGTGGACATCTCAGGCGCGCATCGCGCGGGCAACGCGGACGCGCACCGGGCATCCTACGGTTTTGACCATCCGCATCCGGAGATGCTGGCGCAGGCGGTGTATGGCCTCGGCGCGTCGGCCGCCAGCCTGGCCACTGCGCGGCTGATCGCCAACCCGGGGTGCTATGCCAACGGCATGCTTTCCGCACTGCTGCCCGTCGCGCGGGCGCAATTTCTCGCGGCGAACGCGGTGGCGGACGTGACCGGCATCAGCGGCGTCTCGGGCGCTGGTAAGAAGCCGACCGATCGCACGCACTTCATGGCCGTGGCGGAAAACCTGATGCCGTACAAGACGCTGCGCGCGCATCAGCACCTCGTCGAAGTGGAGCGCGCCGTGCCGGTGCGGCTGCTGTTTGTGCCCTTGGTGGCGCCGCTGCGCCGCGGGATGCTGATTTCCGGCTCCGTGCCGCTGCGGGACGGCGTCACGCAGGCCGATCTGGACGCGCTGCCGCCGCTCGATGCGTTCTGGCGTCGGAGCGCCAGCGCGCCTGACGTGCAGTCGGTCGCGCACACGCCCTGGATTTCCGTGCACTATGCGCTGGACGCCGCGTCGCAACGCCTGCTCTTCGTGACGGCGCTGGACAACCTGTCCCGCGGTGCCGCGACCCAGGCGATCGCGAACCTGAATTGTATGTGGCAACTGCCTGAAACGA
>CAINLT010000215.1 GCA_903850505.1 uncultured Myxococcales bacterium
CCCCACCGCCGCCGTCAGCCACAGCGTGCCCGGCAGCCGCCGCAGCGCCGCGCCCGCCTCCAGCCACGTCGGGAAGGTCGCCAGCACCCACCCGGTCGAGATTTGCAGCGCCTGCGCGCCCGCTTGCCGCAGCGCCTCGCCGGCCAGCTGCGCCGCGACGTCGCCACCGCGCGTCACCTGCAGCGCCAGGACCGGACCGCAGAACGGCGCCATGTCGAGGCCCGGCTCCAGCGCGCCCGCGGGCAGCAACGCTGCGATATCCGGCCACTCCAGCACGCGGCCGATGGTCAGCGTGTTCGGTTCCTTCCACGGCCGCTCCAACACCAGCACGAGCGGCTCGTCCAGCTTGGAGCGCACGCGCAGCAGCACGCGCCCGGCACCCGCGCGCAAGGTCGGCGGCGACAAGGACTTCGGCGTGGCTTGCACGCTCAGCTCGCGCCGCGGCGCATCGGTCTGCACGGTCAGCGTCAGCGGATCCAGCTGCGGCCAGCCGCGCAACCGGTAGGTCCCGGGCAGCAAATCCAGCGTCCATTCGGTCTCTTGGCGCGGCGGCACCGTGATCTGCCCGGCGATGTGCGGCACGCGCGCCGGGCTCGACATGCAGCCGATGGGCTCCTGCTCCGGCCGGATCGCAGGGTCGGGCCGCAGCGTCAGCGCCACGGAGTCCGCCAGCGACGCGTCGTAGCGCAGGTCGCAGGCCGGGCAATGCGCCTTGCCGGCTTGCAGCGAGAACGTCTGCGGCTGCTCGGTCGGATAGCGGCAGGACGGGCACAGCACGTCCCATTGCACTTGCAACAGGCCCACTTGCGCGGCGCGCAGCAGCCCGGCCACCACGCGCTGGTCGTCCATGCGCCACTGCCGCGCCAGCAGCAGAGGCTTCAAGCGCTGCACCGCGCCAATCGGCGCCGAACGCAGCAGCGTGCCGAGGTGCCGCGCCAGCTCGCCATCGGCCAGTTTCGCGAGCCCTTCCACGAGCTTGTGCTCCGCCTGCGGCGTCAGGGGCGGCGGCAGTTTGTCCGGCGGCGCCTGGCCCGCTTCGAGGCTGGCCAGCATCGCCTGCATGGCGCGGGCAAGCCGAGGCTTGACGGTCACTTGCAGATCGAGGCGCACGGCCGGCCACAGCACCAGGGACCGCGGCCAGAAGCGCGCGGCGAACTCGACCTGCGTGCCGCCGTCCACTTCGCTCAGCACCAGCTCAATCTGGCTGCGCGACAGAGGTCCGCGATCATACTCACGTTCCACGACGAAGTGCCGGGGCGCTTCGAAGCGCACCGGAATCTCGCGCCAGGTCACCCGCATACCGAGGTGCTGCATCTCGCCGACGGCGTTGATGCGGCCAGGGCCTTGGTCGGCAAAGGAAAACTCCAGGTCGAGACCGGCCAGGCGATTGAAGCGCGCCGTGTCCGACAAGGTAGCCCAGGCGGTGGCGAGATCGCAGGGGACGCGCCGGGTCCAGGAGAAGGAGATCGGGTTTTCTTTTGACATGTTGTGCAGGCCGGTGCGCGAACGGCGGTGGGTTGTGCGCCGATGGTAGCACGCTTGCGGGCGCTCCGGCGTGCGAACTTGATGCAACCGCGCCCGCTGGCGTGGCTACTGCGGAACGGCGAGGACGAGGAGGCGCTCACCGTCGGCCAGGGCGGGCGATTCGTAGACGCGTTGCCACGACTGCCAGTCGTGGAAGATGCGCGTCCAGCCAAAGCCGGTGCCGCCCACCAGGAAACGCACGCCCGTGCGGCGCATGTAGGCGCGCAGGCAGGCTTCGTGCCCACCCTTGCAGGTGCGGGTGAGCGCCGCGACATCGTGGTTGACCAGGCCATCCAGGTTGATCACCGGACGGTCGGCGAAGTACCCGAGACTTCCCGAATCGAACGAGGCGACGCGCTGCCCTTCCGGCAGGCGTGCGAGGACGGGAGGCGCCAGGCGTTGGGCGGCGCTGACGTAGCCGAGCGCCGGCGCAGCGCGTCGATCCCATTGCAGGTACAGGGCCGCATCCGCGAAGTGGACCGCCAGCAAGGCGAAAACGAGCCAGCGCCGATCGAGCCACCTGTGGCGTGCGGTGGCCAGGACGACGACGGCGAACACGGGGTAGAAGTAGCGGACCATGGCGCCCTGCTCGTGCGGGTCGATCAGGAGCGCATAGGCCATGGCCAGCGCCGCCGCATACGCAGTCAAGACCAGGAGCGCGCCGCGTGGCCTGGAGAACGGCACCAGGAGGCACACGCCGAACGCCACGACGGCGCTGCCCGCCGGTCCCACGGATGCGAGCAGTCGCTCTGGGACGAACGACCGCGGCAACGCGCCCCAGGCCGCGCGCAAGGCCAAAGCCGCGTCGCCGAGCGGCCGCAAGTGACTCTTCACCGTGCCGGAGTCGAGGGCGAGGGTGCCGAATTGGCTCAAGGACCACGCGGCCCACGGGGCGAGCAGGACGGCCACGCCCGCCGACATCAGTGCAAATCCTCGAAAATCGCGCCGAAGCAGGAACAGCAGACCGATCCACCCGGCCAGGATCAGGCCGTCGACGCGCGCGAGGACAGCCAGCCCGCATAAGGCGCCGAGCAGCAGCGGATGGCGGCCCTTTTGCCAGGCGTGCACGGCGAGCAGCGTCGCCGACAACGCGAGAGCCATCTCGAAGCCGGTCAGCGTGGGCAGGAGGAAGAACAGGTTGCAAGCGAGGAGACCTGCGGCGAGCACGCCGGCCCAAGCGGCGCCTTCGCTCTCCAGGATGCGGAAGGCGGTCCAGCCGGCGCCAGCTGCAGCCGCAGCCTGCACCAGGAGACCGAAGCGGATAGCGGCGAACTTGCTGAGGCCGAGCCAGAACGCCGGTACGAGAAACCCCATGAACAGCGGCTGGAAACCGTTGGTGTAGCTGACGCCGCCATCGAACGTGCTGCCGTCACCGTGAGCGATGTGCCATGCAACTTGCAGATAGTAGAAGAAATCGTCGGCGGCGTAGCGCGCGACCAGCAAGTCGACGGGCCGCGCAATCAACCACGTGCGAGCCAGGAGGCCAGCCATGGTCACGAAAAGCGCTGCGCGCACAGGCGTCAACCGGTCTGCGAATGTCGATGGCTTCATGCTTGGGTCGCCTGGCGCATCAGGGCGCGGCGCAACAGCGTACGCCAACCGTGGAGATCCCGTATACACCCGGCCCCTGCTGACGCCCCGAAGCACGCAACCCGTCGGCCGCGGAGTTGTAGGAACCGCCACGGACGACCTTGGCGGGACCGGAGGACGGCCCGGCGGGATTGGTGACCGACGCGCTCTGATACGAGCCATACCAATCCGCAACCCATTCCGCGACGTTGCCCGCCATGTCGACCGCGCCGACGGGGCTCGCGCCCGCGCCCTTCATTCCGACCGGGCGCGTTCCTGGCGGGTCTGCGCACTGCGTGCCGCCGAACTGGGCGAGTTTGCAGTCCGGCGCTGCGCTGCCCCACGGATACTCGAGCGCCGTCGATCCACGCGCGGCGAACTCCCACTCTGCTTCGCTGCACAGGCGGCCACCGGTCCAGGCACAGTAGTCGCGAGCCTGGAACCAGTTGATATAATTGATGGGATGCATCTGCTTCGTCGCCTCCGCGTAGGTGGCGATCGGTCCAGTCTGGTAGTAGGTCGGGGGCTCCGCGCACTTTCCGGCCCCCCAGCAGGCGCGATAGCGGCCAGCGCTCGCTTCCGTGAGATCGATCGCGTAGGGCGCAAGCGTGACGGAATGCGAAGGATTCTCGGCGGAGATGCTGGTACAGGACGGGGACTCCGAGGCATTGCACCCCATGGTGAACGTGCCGCCGCCGACCTTGGCGCGTTGCACGGTGAACGCGGGATCGCACCACGTGCTCCCCGCGGCATCGGCGCGGACGAACCACGCGTCCTGGGCTGCCGTGCTGCTGCCGAACGACCACCCGCCCAACCACGCGTGACCGTCGCCGGTGGCGGCAATGGCGTGGAACTGGTCCGCCGAGTCGCTGCTCGGCGACACGTCCGTCAACACGCTGCCGTCCAAGCCGAGGCGCATCAGCCATCCGTCGTCCTTGGCGCCGATCTGGTGCGATCCGGCGAGCCACAGAACGCCATCTGCTAGAGCGATGTCGTCCAACTCCTCGTGTTTGTAGGGAGCGCCAAGCGTCTTTTGCCACAGCAGCGTGCCACTGGCGTTGGCCGCCATGGCCCATCCGTCATAGGTGAGCGGGTCCGAATCCTGGATGAACGTCCTGCCGGCGCCGTAGAAGCTGCCGTCGGACGCCACTACAACGTGGAGCAAGTACGCGTTTTGTCCTGTGGGACCGTAGGTCTTGGACCAGATGACCTGACCAGCCGGCGATACGCGCGCTAGCCAACCTTGTTGATTCATCGTGCCCTTGGGCGTGGTCGAACCCCAAACCAGGATGTCGCCGCCAATGGATGTCGCGCCAGTGAACGTGTCCCAGAAGCCGCCACCACCATCGATGGCTGCCTTGGTCAGGACGTCGCCGGTCGCGGAGAGGTGGACGACCCAGCCGTCCGGGGTAGCCATGCCCACAGCGACCATCGAACCATCCGCAAGTGGCACGACACCATGGAACCCGTCGGCGTTTGTCGTGCCGATTTGCTTGCTCCAGAGGAGGCCCCCGTTGGACGAGAACCGCGCCACGAAGCCATCCTCGGTGGATGCGTACGTCCGGCCGACTGCCACGACTCCGCCATCTGGCAGCACGGCACCGGCCAGAAACTCCTCCGTGGCAGTTGCTGTGCCAGCGGTCGCGTCCCACACGGCGTGGCCCCATGCATCGAACCTGGCAACCCAGCCGTCGCCGAGGCCAGAGCCCTTTGCCCAACTGTAGCCAACGGCTACCACGCCTCCATCGGCCGTGGGCAACATGGCCTCGAAGCTCGACGCTGCCGGTCCCGCCAAGACTCTGTTGAACCGGTCGCAGGCGCAGGCTCCAGAAAAGCACTGCCGACCCACGCCGCACGAGGAGCCGTCCGCCACCGGTACGCTAGTGCACAGCCCGGCCTGGCAGGAGTCCGATGTGCATGCGTTCTCGTCCGTGCACGTCGCCGTGTTCGCAAGGTGGACGCACCCGCTCGCGGGATCGCAGGCATCGTCCGTGCAGACATTGTCGTCGTCGCAACCGAGTGCCGCGCCAGGTGTGCACAGCGTCCCCGTGCAGGCGTCCCCCACCGTGCACACATTGCCGTCACTGCATGCCGCGGCCTTGGCAGCGTGGACGCACCCGGTGGCCGTGTCGCACGAGTCGGCCGTGCAGACGTTGCCGTCGTCGCAGCCCAGCGCGGTGCCCGAAGTGCACTGTTTTTCCACGCAAACGTCGCCAACCGTGCACGCATTGCCATCGCTGCAGGCCACCGCGGCGGCCGAGTGGACACAGCCCGGGACCGCCTCGCAGGCATCTTGCGTGCAGACGTTGCTGTCGTCGCATCCAAGGGCTGCGCCACCGACGCATTCCTTGGCCGCGCACAAGTCTCCGACCGTGCACGCATTCCCATCGCTGCACACAGCCGCGTTCGCCACGTGGACGCACGCCGTGATCGCGTCGCAACTGTCGTCCGTGCAGAGGTTGCCGTCGTCACATCCCAGGGCAGTGCCAGGAACGCATGCCTTGGCTGCGCACAAGTCGCCGATCGTGCAAGCATTCCCATCGCTGCACGCGGCAGCCTTGGCCGTGTAGACGCACCCCGTCGCCATCTCGCAGCCGTCGTCCGTGCAGACGTTGCCGTCGTCACATCCCAGGGCAGTGCCAGGAACGCATGCCTTGGCTGCGCACAAGTCGCCGACCGTGCAGGCATTTCCATCGCTGCACGCGGCAGCGTTGGCCGCGTGGACGCACCCCGTCGCCGTGTCGCAGCCGTCGTCCGTGCACAGGTTCCCGTCGTCGCACGCAAGAACAGTGGCGCCCAAGCAGACGCCATCCGTGCACGCTTCGCCCGTGGTGCAAGCGTTGCCGTCTTCGCAGAGGCTCCCTTGTAGCGCGACCACTTCCGTGCACGCGCCGGCGAGGCAAACAGCCGTGCCGCACGGCTTCAGGTTCTGAAGTTTCGCCTCGCAATCCAAGTCTTGAACGCACTCTGGCGCGAATCCGTCCCCAGCGGTGTCCGCACCGGTGTCGGCCGTGGCGTCCTCCGACGGGCCGTCAGTTCCCTGCATCACGTCTTCGACGGCATCCATTCCGACATCGACGGCATCGTCAGGCGCATCCCCAACGTCCGCCGTGTCGAGGCCGGTATCCGGAGCGTCGTTGACCGCATCTGGCGAAGCATCACTGGCATCTGTTCCCGTGTCCGATTCATCGGGTCCGGCATCCCACGCGTCGGCGGCGGCAACGTCGGCTGCATCCAAGCCAACTTGCCCAATCTCGACCGCTGCATCCCCGTGCCCAACGTCCGGTTCGTCGGTCGTGTCGGCCGTGGCGTCGTCGGTCGCATCGGGCGTAGCGTCGTCGATCTTGCCGCTGGCGTCGTTTGCCGGCGGCGTCAACACGTTGCCGAAATCTGCTTGCGTGGGAATCGGCTTGCAGCCTGTCACGGCGGACACCAGCAAGCAGGCGAAGCCCAGCGCCGGCCATCTGGCGACATGCTTGGCAAGGCCCATGCTCCAC
>CAINLT010000216.1 GCA_903850505.1 uncultured Myxococcales bacterium
CGTCCGAATTGCCGTCTGAAACCGATTGTGCCCCGTCGGCAGACCGCGTCAAGCGTCAAAGCCGCGCCGTTTTCGGCACTTCAGGCGAATCTATCCATCCGCGGCCGGCACTTGCCAGTCCACACGCCCGCGCCGACAAGCAGTCCGATGGGGTCTCGCTTCCCCATTTCCCGCCCTCATTGAGCCACCTGGCAGCGCCAGACCGTCCAGAACCGCGCCTGATGCCATGACCGGCCCGACGCGCCCGTTAAGGCCCAGAATCCTCTCATTTTCAATTGTTCAGGCGCACTCGTCCAGTAGCGGCCCGCAGCAACGGCGATCTGACTTGCGCGGGACGATCGGCGGGCTTCATGGTGAAATAGGACAAATGGATGTTGACACCATCGTCGTGAACTGGTGCCCGCAGCGCGAAGTGCCGACCATAGCGCGGCTGCGCGTCCCTGCTCAGGTCGTGCGCCTGCACGACGCAGCCTGACAAGAAACGGTCAGATTGGAAGCGCGGACGACGTCACTCAAAACCGCAGCTTCACCGTCATCATCACCGTCCGCGGCTCGCCCGGGCGAAAGTGCACGTCGTCGACCGCCACGGGCTCATTCTTCAGCCGCGAGGCGTAAAAGTACTCGGAGTCGCGCCACGCCACGTCAAACAGATTAGCCACTTGCAGCGTCACGCCGATGCGCTCGTTCTGCCAGCCCAGCACGGCATCGGTCACTGCATACGGTTGCGACAGGTGACCGCCGACGTCGTCCAGCGGATACGCGCCCACGTAGCGCACGCGCGCGGTGGCAAAGACGCCCATCGGGTGCTGGACAATCGCGTTCCCGGACAGCAGCAGCCGCGGCGCGCGGGCCAGCGGTAGACCGGTATCGCGGGCGTGCGCCCAGGTGTAGCTGGCGTCCAGATCCGCGTGCAGCCAGGACAGCGGCTTTGCGCGCAGGGACAGTTCGCCGCCATAACGCCGCGCCGGGCCAATCTCAATGTTCGCGCCAACATCCGCGTCAAACGCCACGTCGTGGTCCGTGTCGATCCACCACGCCACACCGGTCAACTCCAGCTTGCGTGCCAGCCAGTAGGTCCGCAGCCCCGCCTCCGCGCCCTTGGACGCCGCGATACCCGTAAAGCCCGGCGCCACCGCCGCTCGCGCGTGGGGCAGGCGGAAACCGTTGCCGTAGTCCAAGAACAGCTGCACGTCGTCGGTGAACTTGTACAGCGCGCCCGCCTTGGGACTCGGCACCAGCGCTTGCCGCTGGCCGCTCGCGTCGGTCTGTGGCGAAGTTGGGTGCAAGTCGCGGACAACGAACAGCGTCTCGTCCAAACGCAACCCCGCGCGCAGGCTCAGCTTCGGCGTGACTTGCAGCTCCTCTTCGGCGTACACGCCGCCGGTCGTCTGCGTCATCGCCATGCCATACACCCGCTCGCGCAGCACGCGGTCTGTCGTGTGCCACAACTCCGGGGTGATCGCGTCCATGCGCACCTGCACGCCCACGCGCGAACGCAGTGCCATTTCGCCAGACAGGTTATTCAGCCACTTGGCGACCGACTCGCCGCCCAATGTCGTGCGCTCCTCGATCTGCGCGATCTGGTCGCCGTGGATCGGGTCGTCCATGTAGCCCGTAAAATCGTGGAACAACTCCAGCGCCTTACGCTGCACATACAGCTGATTGCGCCACGATCCATTCGCGAGTGGCGTCGTCAGCGTCGCGGCCGTCAGCAGCCGGGAAGACGACCCGCCGTCCGTCGGATCGAACGCGCCAAACGTCGGGATGGAGCCGTCCAGCACCGCGCGCTCCGGCAGCAGCCCCGGTGCATACCAGCTGCCCGCGTAGTACATCGCCAGCACTTCCAATGTGTTGTGACCCAGCGGCAGCGTCAGCTTGGACTGCGCGTTCACCCGATGGCTCTGCCCGGCGACCGTGAAGCCGTCCGTGCCCTGAGCTTCGAACGCTGCGACAATTGAGCCGCCCGCCAGCGGAGTCGTGAAGATCGCCAAGCCGCGCCGGGTGTTGTAGCTGCCAAACGAGCCGCTGACTTCGCTTTTGGGCGCTGTGGACCGTAACGTCATCCGGATCGAACCCGCGGTCGCAAACGAGCCATCCTCTGCCGCGTACGCGCCTTTGCGGGCGTCCACGCTCTCGATCAGCTCGGGAATCAGGAAGTGCAGGTCCAAGTAGCCGATGCCGTGGACGTGCGAGACCTCGTTGATCGGGATGCCGTCGACGAACATCGCCAGATCCGCGCCATGGTCGGCGTCGAAACCGCGCAGCATGTACTGCGGCGCCTTCCCGCCGCCCTCATGGAGACCAACGACGAGGTTTGGCACGAGGTGCAGGAAATCGTACGGCGTAGCGACCGGACCCGCTGCGATGTCCGCGCCCGAAATGGTCTTTTGCGAAGCCGCGAGGGCGCGCGGCCGCTCGCCTGCGACCGTGATGCTGTACCGGTCGTCGTCGTTGGTGCTCGCCACCGGCAGATCGGTCGGACTGGCGCTGTCGGGAATATCCTGTGCGCGCGCCGTTGCCGTCGAGGCCGCCACCACGAGCAGCAGAATCAGCAGGGGCAGGCGAGGCAGCATCGGGCGAAAGCTCTGGACGCGGCGTCGGTGCCGCGTTCAGTCCGCAGTTTCGCCGCAGCCGCATCGATGCACAACGGGGCTACAAGGCGATCCAGTTCTCGACCGTAACGCCTTCCAGCCCGTCAAAGTCGGCGACATTGGCTGTAACGACCACAAGGCCGTGGACGTGCGCGATGGCGGCGATCTGGCCGTCGGCGAAGGCAAGCGGACGACCGAGCCGCTCCCGTTGCGCACGCACTTCCGCGTGCCACGCTGCTGCGGGCTCGTCATAGGGCAGGATCGGCAGTGTCGGCGCGACGACATCGTGCATGTACCGATGCAGCGCCTGACGTCGGGCGCCTGCCGGTAGACGTTCAACGCCGTACAGCGCCTCGTGCCAGGTCACGGACGCTATGGCGCATTCGTCGCGGTGTGCGGTCAGCCGTTCCATGAACGCCGCGTTCAACTGCGGTTTGACCGGTTCAGCGAGCGCGTTGGTATCCAGCAGGTAGCGCAGCGTCACCACGAGACCTCGCGGCCAGGACTGGTGTCGCGGACGCCGGTCAGCGCACTGGCGAGGTCGAGCGTGGCCAGGTCCGCTTCCGCGCGAAACGCCTCGACGGCGTGGCAGAAGTCACCGATGCCACCGCGCTGCAGCCGCTGAAATTCCGTGAATGACAGCAGCACCGCGACGGTCTTGCCCCGGCGGGTCAATGCGGTCGGCTGGCCAGCTTCTGCGCTGTGCACAAGGGCGGGCAACTGGTTGCGGGCTTCCGCGATGGATGCGGTACGGGTCATGGCGTTTCCGTCGGGCCGTCGGTTGCTGCGCGGCCATCTGGCTATCAAGATAGCCATCTACGGTTGCAGGCGCAAGGGCTACTTTTGCGAGGCGAGTGCGCGGGTCGCACTTCACGTTGAAATAGGACTTGTCGCTGTTGACTCCAACGTCGTCGACTGGTGCCCGCGGTGCGAAGTGCCGGCCCAGACCTGCCGATCTGCACGGCGCGCATCCTGTCGCGCGTCGGCTATGCGGCGTCATCGAGGGCGTCCAGGCAGCGCGTCGCGACTCACAGACACGCACCGGCCGCACACGCCTTGCCGACGTCGCACTGGCTGCCGTCGCCGAGTGGGACGTGGAAGCAGCCGCCGTAGGTCGCATCGCAGCGGTCGACCGTGCACGGATTGCCGTCGCTGCAGTCCTGCCAGCCCTTGGCGACGCACGGCCCCGATTGGGCGCACGTCGCGTTGCCCCACGCGTCGGTGAGATAGCCGCCAGAGAGCAGGCCATCCGCGAATGGCCGCAAACGCCAGGGGTTATTGAAGGCGATGCTCGCCCACTTCTGCACCAGATTGCCCCACGCGTCGTAGTGCCAGACCGACGTCGCATCGGAGACCAGAAACCCATCTGGAAGTTGCGCGATCTCGACAGTGCCCATAACCCCCAGCGGCTTCTGCCAAACGGTCTTCGGCAGCGGATTCAGCACGCGCGCCGTGATGTTGCCGTTGCCGTCCTGGCTGACTACCAGCAGCCCTTGGGGCAGCACGGCGATCTGGACGTGAAGGACGGAAATCGTGTTCGGATCGAGATCTAGGACCTTGAGCACCACCCCGGTCGTGTCCAGCACTACCAGCCGCGCGTTGCCGAACGGGCCGACGCCGGCAAGGACCAGGTCGCTGCCCAGCATCGCCAAAGACTGGGCTTTGAGTGATGACGTCGTCTGCTGCTGGCTCAGCACGTTGCCGCTCAGATCAGCGGTGGCCATCCACGCCTTGCCCGCCTGCTGCCCGCCGATGACGATCTGCCCATTCACTTCCGCGATGCCGACCGCATGCACGCCCGCGCCGCCGGGGATGGACTGATGCGCCACGAGCTGGCCGGCGCCGTCAACGACCCAGACGCTTGGCACGAACGTGTCGTCCCATTTCGCGTCGCTCACGCCGTAGAACCTGCCCGCGGCCATAACCAGCGTCGGCATGTTTTCGAACGCGGTGACGCCATCGCCCGGGCCGAAGGTCTTGGTCCAAATCGTCTTGCCAAAGCGATCCGTGCGCAGCCAGACGACGCCGACCTTGCCCGACGGATCCGCGTGCGCCGCGAGCCAGCCGTCGGGCAGTGCCAGGAGTCCCTCGCTGCCGAAGAAGGCTTTGACAGGTCCAAGGCTGTGGGTGACGACGCAGGCGCCGCCCGTGCACACGTTGCCGCAGCCGTCGCCGCAGCTCGTGCCGTCGCTGACCGGGACGCTGGCGCAGGCGCCACTGACGCAGGTTTCGACAGTGCACGGGTTGTCGTCGTTGCAGGGCTTCAAGGCCACGAGCGGCTTGTGGCTGCAGGCTTCACCGCCAAGGCACGCGTCGATCGTGCAGGGGTCGCTGTCGTCGCAGGTCGCCTGGGTCTTCCACTGGCAGTTGCCTTTGGAGATGCAGACGCCGGTCGCGCCGCATGCGTCCTCGCAGGCCGTGCCGTCGGGCAAGGTGGTCCAGGTGCAGCCGTTGGCGAGCGTGAAGCTGACCGCTGCACAGCCGTAGCCGCTCGGGCAGTCCGCGATGCTTTTGGGGCCGTCATGCCAGCAGCCACCGTGGCTGGCGTCGCATGCATCAACGGTGTAGGCAAGTCCATCGTCGCAGTCGGTCGGCGTGAGCACGCTGCATGGTCCAGATGAGCCGCAGTCGCCGTTGCCCCACGCGTCAAAGGTCGCGAGCGCCTGATGCTGCTCGTACTGGACCCAGCCGGCGACCGCGATCCGCTTGTCCGTGATGGCGAACTGAGCTGGAGAAACGACGCTTGCGATCGAGGTCGAGGTCACTGCGTTGCCCTTCGAGTCGAGGCGGACGGCGTAGAGGCTTGGCGGGTCGTAGCGGAGCGCAAGAAACCCGCCGGGGGCCTGGCGCAACCCGCGAATGGCGCCGCTGTACGCGAAGTCGTTGCTCCAAAGTTGCTTGCCGTTGGCGTCGGTCCGGTAGACGAACGGATAACCATAGCCACCACTGGCTGCCGTGCCGCCGAACGCGAACCCGTCGGGCAGCGCGACCAGCCCCGCCGGGAACGCGTTGCCGTAGACGTGATGCCAGAGCTCGACGCCGCTCGCGTCCGTGCGCACGAGCCAGAGCTGCCCCTTGCCGTTCGGCGCGGTGTCGCCAAGCAGCGCGTATCCGTCCGCGAGGGCGCTGACGGCCACCAACTCGTCATCGCCCGCGGAGTCGTACTGGCCGGTCCACAGCAGGTTGCCGACCGCGTCCGCCCGCACCAGGATGCCATCATGCGCGGTCCCGACCGCCTGCGTTTGGCCCGCCGCAACGAGCCCGTCCGGCATGAGCGCGACCGCCAGCAGACTGCTCGTCACCGTCGGCTCGCCTGCCAACTCCCAGCTCACGGTGCCGGCTTTGTCGAGACGCCGCAGCGACCACGCCTTCGGCCCCTTGCCCGCGAGGTACAGCCCGTCGCCTGCATCCGCCAGCGCGTAGGTGAAGCGATCGGCCAGCGCGCCGCCCATTTGCTGGGAAACGATCTTGCCGCCCAAGTCCATACGCAAAAGCCACTGAATCGTCGGCCAGTTGTCGTTCGTGCCGGCCATCGCGTAGCCATCGGCTAGGATCGCGACCGCGGAAGGCTTGCCGGACGGCGTCCCGGCCTGATCGTAGATGTGCACGCCGACTTGCGCGTTGGCCTTGCACACGCCGCTGCCGCACACGTCGCCGAGGCCGCAAGCATCTGTGCACGTTGTGCCGTCGGGAAGCGCGGTATGGGTGCAGCCGTCGCCGAACGCGCAGGTGTCGCTGGTGCAGGGCTCGCCGTCGTCGCAGTTGCTGGGTACGCCGCCGACGCACTGGCCAGCCGAGCACGCGGCGCCGATAACGCATGGCGTCGTGGAGCAAGGCCCGGAAATTGGGGTGTGCGTGCAGCCCGCGGTCGCGTCGCAGCCGTCGCTCGTGCACGGGTTGTCGTCGTCGCATGCGGGCCCGGCGAGGTGCAGGCAGCCGACCAACACCACGCAGCTGTCGATTGTGCACGCAAGGCCGTCGTCGCAGCCGCCCCAGCTGGAGACGCACGCGCCGTCCTGACAGCTGTCGCCGGTGGTGCAAGCGTCGCCGTCGTCACACGTGCCAGCGCCGGGCTTGTGCGTGCAGCCCTGGACCGGATCGCACGCGTCAACGGTGCAGGCATTGCTGTCGTCGCACGGCTTTGGCGGGTGAACGCAGCCGACCGACGGCTGGCAGGCGTCCTCGGTGCATGGGTCGCCGTCGTCGCATGCGACTTTGACGCCGCCCGCGCACGCGCCAGTCGCGCAGGTTTCGCCGCTGGTGCAGGCGTCGCCGTCGTCGCACGCGCCGGTGATCTTCACGACCGGCGTGCACGCGCCCGATGCCAAGTTGCACGTCGACTGCCAGCACGCGCTCTTGGTCGCGCACGAGCCGTCAGCGCCCTCGTCGGTGAGGCCGTTGCAGTCATCGTCGGCGCCGTTGCAGACCTCCGGTGCGGGCAAGCGGGCGTTGCAGGCGAGCCAGTCGCCGAGGTCGACGCAGATTGTCGGGCCGCTGCACTTGCCACTGGCGTTGCTGCGCTCGCACGTGCCGGCGAGCTTGTGGCTGAAGGCCCATTCGCTGCACTCACATTTGCCGGTGTTGGGTGCGCAATTGCCGCCGCTGCAGCTGTAGGCGTCGGGGCAATCGCTGGTGGCGCTGCAGGTGAAAGAACAGAAAGTGCCTGTCGTGACAGCGCCGTCGCTGTAGCAATGACCGATGGCCGTCGCGCCGGTGGCGATGCAGTCGGCGTCGGTGAGGCACGGGCTGCAGAGCGCGTCGGAGGTGAGCAGAACGGCGGCGGCGCTGACCTCGGCGGGCAGATCGGCGGAAGCGCCGTCGACATCGACTGGAACCGTTGCGTCGAGCGCGGGCACGGGCTCGGGCGCGACCGCCGGCGATGTGCACGCACATGCGAGAAACGCCACCAGCGCGATCTTGGAGCCCTTTGCGTTCAAGGTGTTGCCGCTCGCGGTTGTTGCGTCGTGTCGACTGTGCGCGCGGATCGATACGGCGTCAATGCCGGAGATGGAGCCGACAGAAGGAGTCGCGAACGGGTTTAACATCGCCATTCGACGCCTTGGTCAAAACAGCCGGCAGCGCGAGTTCACCGCCGGCGGTCCAGCCGGCGCGGCAGTCACGAACTCGCAAGGGCTTCGTGTTGCTTTCCGGCCGGCATCGACCTGTCCAGTCGTTGCGCACCGTGTCGCGCGTCAGCTGCGCGGCATCGTCCAGGGCGTCTTCGAACGTCATCTGCGCAGGAGCGACTTGGCTCGTCCACGTCGGCTTGCGTCAGCGTGTCGATTTCGACGGAGCTAGGCTGATGACGCAGCAACGTGCGGGATCTTGCGGCGCACCAAGTCGAGAAAATCCGCATACGATTCAACTGTGGCGAACGCTGAGCGGGGAATCCACGTCCATTGCCACGCGCTCCCATACGTCAGGATCACGCCTTGCGGGTGGACAATCGCGCGCGCGAAAGCCTGCCAGGCGAACGAATTCGTGACGTTTGGCGAAATGGCGGTTGCGTTGTCTTCGGTGAATTGCCAGCAAATCCGCTGGGGTTCGATGGCAGGCGAGCTCTGCCTCCGCCGGACGCTGCGGCCACGGACTGCCTGCCATGCGAGGGCCGCCGTGACAACGCCCCCAAGCAGCGCAACGAACTGGGCGGGCGCCATCCCGAGTCTGGCAGCCTGCGTGTTGATGGCGGGCCGGAAAAGCGCCCACATCGCCAGAAGCCCGGCACCGGCAACGAGTGGCATGACGACCAATCGCGCGTGGCGATGCGGCGAATGCGCTGCGGCTTGCGCGACGTAATCTCCGTCTGTCACAAAGACCGCTTCAATGAGATGAGACGCGTTCCAATCCGGTCTCGTCTCGCCCTCTGCCGCTTCCATCAGGTTCCTCTGCCGCGCCTGCGCGAGCGCGAATCCGTAGTGCGGGCAGTCTTGTGCGGCGCCCCGCGCTCGTCAAGGCCCGGAGTGGTCAAGGCGATCATGGTGTTCTGCCGTTTGACCTTCCCCGCCACATCCAGCCTCCACACAGCGCCGCAGCATCGAGAGCCGCACCCGCGGGCCGGCGGCAACCGCAATTCGCAGGCGGGCTTCATGTTGAAGATGGACAAGTGCGTGTTGACACCATCGTGGTCATCGGGTGTCCGCAGTGCGAAGTGCGGCGACGCCGCAGCGGCAGGATAACCACCATGGAGCGATATTGTTCGATCTTCGTATGAAATCCCGAGGGCTTGGACGTTCGACGGTGCATTTGCTGCGTCGGGCTGCGTCACCGTCGACGTCGAATGCCCGCGTTCCGCCCGCGGCGCCTACCGCACGCACACATACGGGTTGACGTCGACCTTCTGGAAGCCGGAGACCCTGCCGTTGTAGAAATGCACGCCCCAAGCGAAGACTTCATTGCCCGTCACGGAATCCGAACTC
>CAINLT010000217.1 GCA_903850505.1 uncultured Myxococcales bacterium
CGCCGGAATTGCCGCGCCGGATCGCCGCGTGGTCCTGTTCGTCGGCGACGGCGCGTTCCAGATGACCGGCCAGGAGCTCTCCACCATCATCCGCCAGCACCTGAAGCCGATCATTTTCCTTTTGAACAATGACGGCTACACGATCGAACGCGTCATCAGCGATCATGCCTACAACGACATCCAGCCTTGGCACTACCACAAGCTGGTCGACGTCTATGGCGGCGGGCTGGGCTTGGACGTCCATACGGAAGGCGAACTGGAGGAAGCGCTGGAGAAGGCGCGGACGGCCGACGGCGTGGTGTTCATTGAAGTGCATACCGGGCGGATGGACTGCTCGGAGTCGCTGCACGCCGCGGGCCAAGCGATGGCCAAGAACAATCAACTCGACGATTGAACGCCCCTGCGGCGCAGCGATTTGGGGAGACAGACGATGGCGATTCTCGCAAACCACAATGCCCACCATCCGGCGATGCACGCGCTTGTGTACCATGGCCCCCATCGCGTCACGTGGGAAGAGAAGCCGCGGCCGGAGATTTGCGAGCCGACGGACGCCATCGTACGCATCACCATGACGACGCTCTGCGGTACCGATCTGCACATCCTGCGCGGCGACGTGCCGAGCATCGGCGACAGCCGGATCCTCGGCCATGAGGGCGTTGGCATCATCGAAGAAATCGGCCCGGGCGTGCACGATTTTCACGTCGGCGACTGCGTCGTCATCTCCGTCATCACGGCGTGCGGGCGCTGCCATTTCTGCAAGGTCGGCATGCCTTCACATTGCCTGGATGGCGGCTGGCTGTTGGGCAATCGCATCGACGGGACGCAGGCGGAATTCGTCCGCGTGCCCTATGCCGACAACGGCCTGCACCGCCTCGCGCCGGACTGCGATCAGGAAGCGGCGGTCATGCTGAGCTGCGCCCTGCCGACTGGCCTGGAATGCGGCGTGCTGAGCGGGCACGTCAAGCCGGGCGATACGGTCGCGATCGTCGGCGCCGGGCCGGTCGGTCTGGCGACGCTACTCGCGGCGCAGCTCTATTCACCGCGGGAAATCATCCTCATCGATCTCGATGACAACCGGCTGGCCGCGGCGAGGCAGCTGGGCGCGACGCGGACGGTCAACAGCAGCGATGGCAAGGCGGTTGAACAGGTGATGCTGCTGACCGATGGCGCCGGCGTGGACGTGGCGATTGAGGCGGTCGGGCTGGCCGCGACGTTCAACATCTGCCAGGCGATCCTCGCGCCGGGCGGGCATCTGGCCAACGTCGGCGTGCACGGCAAGGCCGTGGAGCTGCATTTGGAGACGCTGTGGTCCGCCAACATGACGCTGACGACGCGGCTCATCGATGGCGGCACGACGCCGATGCTCCTGAAGATGATGGAGGCGGGCAAGCTGAACGCGCAGAAGCTCGTGAGCCACCGTTTCAAGCTCGCCGAGATCCTGCAGGCGTACGAAACGTTTGGCGACGCGGCGGCGCATCGGGCGATCAAGGTCGTGCTATCGACCTGAAGGCACGCCTGGTTTTGGCGCTGGAGTTGCCGACGCCCGAAGTGACGCGTAGGGTCAGCTTGCCTGCCTTTGCGGGCGTTGGTCGCATCATGCCAAGACTTTCCCTTCTCCTCGCGCTGGCCCTGCTCGCGGCGGCCTGCCGCGCGCCCGCAGCCGTTCCCGGCGATGCGTCCGATCTGGACAGCGCGGCTGATGCTGCCCTTGCCGATACCGCAGTTGTGGACAGCGCCGATGTCGCGCCCGCCGCCGATGTGTCGCCCGTCACCGATGTGAGCGCCACGCAGGACGCAGACGCCGATGCGGACACGGCGACAAAGGCTGAAGATGCCGCCGCCGATGCCATGCCCGATGCTGCGTCGATTGGCCCGGCGCCTGGACCGACCATCACCCCGCCCGCCGATGCGACGTGGACCATTGTCGGTGATTGCGTGCAGCCCGATGCCGCCGCGACCCCAGCTTGCCTCACCGTCAAATGCACCAAGGGCAACGCATGCATGGCTAACGGCATCTGCACGCCAACGGAGCCGTTCATCGCCAGCAACGCCACGACAAGCCAAGTCGCGCCCGCGCTCGCCAGCCGACCCGATGGCGCCTGGGCATTGGCGTGGTATGACGGCACGCTTGACACGGAAATGCACGTCTACCTGCAGATCTCGCTCTCTGGCGGCGCGGCGCTGAGCCCACCGGTGCAGATCGACGAACCCGGCGCGCACTTCGCGTTTGCGCCCAGCGTCGTCGCGCTCGCGGATGGCACGTGGCTCGTGGTCTGGCGCGACGAGCAGTTCTTCAAAGGCACGGTGCAATTCTTTGGCCGGCGCATGGCGACCGACGGCAGCTTTGCCCTCGGTCCGCAATTTGAGATCACCAATGGCCCGCAATGGGCCAGTGGCGGGTCGACAAACGTCGTCAATCCGCTGGCGGTGCGGCTGCGCGATGGCAACGTGCTCGTCGCGTGGCCGGCGTCCACCCAGCCCGGCGTGCTGCTGTCCGTGCACGCGCGGCGGCTGGACCTGAACGGCAATCCGCTGGGACCGGAGCTCGACACCGGCTCAGGCGGGCCAGATACCGAGAGCTACTCGCCCGCCATCGCGCCGCTGCCCAACGGCGCGTGCCTGCTGGCGTGGCAATCCTGGAGCAACAAGGGCCACATCCAGGTCTTTGGCCGGCGCTTTGACGCCAGTGGCCAGCCAATGGGCGCGGTTGTGCCGCTGTCCGCCGGGTTCAAGGCCTACGAAGCGCTGCCCGCCGTCGCCGCATTTCCCGATGGCGGCATCTTCATGAGCTGGAAAGAAGGCGACGTGACGACAAGCACAACGCCCGTGGCGATCGCCGGCAAAGCGTGGTCGCCGCTGCTGACGCCGCAGACCGCCGGCAAGTACCAGGGAATCGGCGCAGATCCCGATGGCACCTATCCCGATCAAGGTCCGGCGACGGCGCTGCCGGGCGAGCGGGCGGCGGTGGTGTGGCATTCGGCGGCGGCGGAAGGCGGCATCTTCCTGCGGCGCTACTACCGCGCGCCGGACAAGCTGGATTGCGAAACGACGGACGTCGCCGGAGCGCCTCTGCCGCCCTGGGAGGGATCGCGGCATCTGCCGGCCGTGGAGACGCTGGCGGACGGGCGGATTGTTGTGGCGTGGGACACGCTGATAAGCGGGGTGCCGGTGGTGCGGGTGCGGATTTTGGGGTGGTAGGGGGCGAGTGGCCCATCTCCCCCGCCCGTTGTCGCCATGCCGGGCCCCTGGTACAAGCGGAGCCGTTCCGGTTCCAGCGCTGATTTCCAGACGACCGCGGCGCGCGAGGCAAGACCATGGCCAAGATCGATAACTGGAGCCGCGAGCAGTTGCTCGTCGCGTTCTCCCTCTATTGCCGCCTGCCTTTTGGCCAGTTCGATCAGCGCAACCGCGACGTGATTCAGGCAGCCACCGTCCTCAACCGGAGTCCAAGCGCGGTCGCGATGAAGCTCGGCAACATCGCGAGTTTGGATGCTGAAATCCGCGCCAGCAATCGCTCGGGGTTGACCAAGGCGTCCAACGCCGACCGCGCGATGTGGCAGGAGATGCAGCAAGACTGGGGTATGTTCGCGCTGGCCATGGGCGATGCACTGCCCAAGTTCGGCCTGCAGCCACCGGC
>CAINLT010000218.1 GCA_903850505.1 uncultured Myxococcales bacterium
GGCAAGCCCCGGCGCCTGTTGACGCTGCGGGCGCCGCAGGACGGCGTGGTCATGGCGCGCGCCGCTGTGCCAGGTGGCTACGCCATGCCGGACGTGGCGCTCTACGAGCTGCAGGACCTGGCGACGCTGTGGCTGGAAGTCGCGGTGCCGCCCGCGCTGCTGGCGCACTTAACGCCCGGGCTGATGGCGGACGCGCACGTGGAAGGTGTGGCGGAGCCAGTGCGCGCGGTGATGGACCGCGTTCTGCCGCAGTTGGACGCGGAACGACGGACCGGCCGCTTGCGGTTCCTGCTCAAGACTCCGCCGGCGACGGTGCAGCCGGGCGCGTGGCTGCAAGTGGCGTTGCCGACCGGGCCCGCGCACGACGCGATCCTGGTGCCGCGCGACGCGCTCATCGACACCGGCCACGAGCAGTACGTCTTCCTCGCCGCGGACGGTGGCTGGTATCTGCCGACGAAGGTCGAAGTCGGCGCGCTGTATGGCGAGAACGTGGAAATCCGCGAAGGCGTCAGCGCCGGCGACAAAGTCGTCGCGACCGCCGCGTTCCTCATCGACGCCGAGAGCCGCGTGCAGGCATCGGTCCGCGCCATGAGCCAAGCTTCAACCGCCACGATGCGCGACGGAGGCCAGCCGTGATTGCCCGTCTGATCGATTGGTCGGCGCGCAACCGCGGTTTCGTGCTGCTGTTCTACGCCGCGCTCACGGCGTTCGCGATCCAGACTGTGTCGCACCTGCAACTGGACGCGATTCCGGATCTCAGCGATCCGCAGGTCATCGTCTTCACCGAATATCCGGGCCGATCGCCGACGCTCGTCGAGGATCAGGTGACGTATCCGCTGGCCAGCTCGCTGCTCGCCGCGCCGCATGTGAGCGCTGTGCGCGGTTGGTCGATGTTCGGCATGTCGTTCCTGTACGTGCTGTTTGAGGAAGGCACGGACCTCGCGCAAGCCCGCGCGCGCGTGACCGAGTCGCTGGCGAGCGTGCGCGACAAGCTGCCCGAAGGCGTCGCACCGACGTTGGGGCCGGACGCGAGCGGCGTGGGCTGGGTCTACGAGTACGCGCTGCGCGACAAATCCGGCAAGCAGGATCTGGGCCAACTGCGGGCGCTGCAGGATTTTACGCTGAAATTGGCGCTGGAGAGCGTGCCTGGCGTGGCGCAGGTCGCGAGCGTGGGCGGTCATCAGCAGCAGTTCCGCGTCGTGCTGGATCCGCAGCGGATGCAGGCGCGCGGCGTGACGGTGACGGACATCGCGGACGTGGTGCGCAAGTCCAACCTGGAAGTGGGCGGGCGGCTGCTGGAGATGTCCGGGCGCGAGTCCTTTGTGCGCGGGCGCGGCCTCATTGGCGATCCGCACGCGCTGGAGCAAGTGGCGCTGCGGCCGTCCGCGGATGGCAATCCGATCCGTCTGGGTGACGTGGCGCACGTGGAAGTGGGCGGCGATTTGCGGCGCGGCATCGCGGAACTGGACGGGGAAGGTGAGACCGTTGGCGGCATCGTGATTGCCCGCAACGGCGAAAACGCGCTGGCGGTGATTGACCGCGTGCAGGCGCGGGTCGACGAATTGCGCGCGACACTGCCCGACGGCGTGGAGCTCGTCGAGACGTACAACCGCGCGACGCTGATTCGGCGCGCCATCGACACGCTGAAGCACGCGTTGGCCGAGGAGATGGTGACGGTGTCGCTCGTCATCGCGCTCTTCCTCCTGCACTTCCGCTCGGCGCTCTTGCCGATTCTCAGCCTGCCGTTGGCGGTGCTGTTCAGCTTCCTGCCGCTGGTCGCGTTGAACGTGCCGGCGACAATCATGAGTCTGGGCGGCATCGCGATTGCGATTGGCGCGACCGTGGACGCGGAAATCGTGATGATTGAGGCGTGTCACAAAAAGCTGGAGCACGCGCCGCCGGGGCTGTCGCTCAAGGAGCGCACCAAGCTGCTGCACGAGGCGGCGGCGGAGGTGACGCCGGCGATCGTGGCGTCCTTGCTGATTGTCGCGGTGTCGTTCCTGCCGGTGTTTGCGTTGAATGGCCAGGCGGGGCGGCTGTTCCGGCCGCTGGCGCTGGCCAAGACGTTCGTCATGCTGTCCGCGGCGGTGCTGTCGGTGACGTTGGCGCCCGCGCTGCGCGACCTGCTCTTGCGCGGCAAGATGCGACCGGAGAGCCAGCACCCGGTGTCGCGCGCCATCATCGCGGTGTACCGGCCGTTTGTGCACGTCGCGCTGGGCAATCCCAAGACGACGCTGCTGATTGGCCTCCTGGCGATCCTGTCGGCGATCCCGCCGGCGCTGGATCTGGGCCAGGAGTTCATGCCGGCGTTGAATGAAGGCGACCTGCTGTTCATGCCGACGACGCTGCCGAATCTCTCCACGACCGAAGCGCGGCGGCAGCTGCAGCTGCAGGACGCGGCGATCAAGAAGTTGCCGGAAGTGAAGCGCGTGTTTGGCAAGATCGGCCGCGCGGACACGCCGACGGATCCGGCGCCGCTGGCCATGGTGGAGACGATTGTGCAGTTGCAGCCGCGCGAGACGTGGCCGAAGGCGACACACAAGCGGTGGCACACGAATCGCGCGCCGCACTTCCTGCGCGGGCTGTGCCTGAAATTCTGGCCGGAGCTGGAGCCGGAGACGCAGGAAGAGTTGGTCGCGAAACTGAACGCCGCGGTGCAGATGCCGGGGTGGACGAACGCGTGGACGATGCCGATCAAGACGCGGATCGACATGCTGACGACGGGCGTGCGGACGCCGATTGGCGTGCAGATTCACGGCCCGGACCTGCCGGCGATCGAGCAGGCGGGCGCGGAAGTGGCGGCGCTACTGCGGACGCTGCCGGGGACGCGGAGCGCGTTCTACGAGCGGCTGGAAGGCGGGAGCTACCTGGATATTGTGCCGAACCGCGAGCGGCTGGCGCAGTTGGGTGTGCAGGTCGGCGATGTGATGGACGTTGTCGCGCTGGCGATGGGCGCGGAGCCGTTGACGACCGTGCTGGATGGCCGCAAGCGGTTTCCGATTGTGCTGACGCTGCCAGAGGATGCGCGGAGCCACGTGGCGCAACTGAAGCAGCTGCTGATTCCGCTGCCGCCGGGGAGCGACGGCAAGCCGCGCGCGCTGCACCTGGAGGAACTCGCGGAGGTGAAGCTGACGACCGGACCGCCGATGCTGCGCGAGGAAGGTGGCCAACTGGTGGGGACAGTGTACGTGGACCTGGAGCCCGAGGCGGACCTGAGCCAGTACGTGGAGAAGGCGAAGGAGACGGTCGAGCGCGCGCGGACGGACGGGCGCGTGCACGTGGCCAAGGGCGCGTACCTGCGGTGGACCGGGCAGTACGAGCTGCTGGCGGAGATGAAGGCGCGGATGACGGTGCTTGTGCCGCTGGCGCTGCTGCTCATCGCGCTGCTGCTGTACCTGCAGTTCCGGCACGTGACGGAGGTGGCGATCGTGTTCCTGTCGATTCCGTTCGCGCTCGTCGGGTCGGTGTGGCTGCTGTGGGCGCTGGATTACCGGCTGTCGACGGCGGTGCTCGTTGGCGTGATTGCGCTGTGCGGGCTGGCGGCGCAGACCGGCGTGGTCATGATTGTGTACATCGATCAGGCGTTTCTGCGGCGGCTGCGCGCGGACCAGATTCACAGCCTCGCGGACATCATCGAGGCGCACACGGAAGGCACGGTCCTGCGCGTGCGGCCAAAATTGATGACGGTGGCGACCATGCTGCTCGGGCTGGTGCCGCTGCTGTGGGCGGACGGCGCGGGCGCGGACGTGATGAAGCGGATCGCCGCGCCGATGGTGGGCGGGCTGTTGTCGAGCGCGTTCCTGACGCTGGAGCTGATCCCGGTCGTGTACACGTACTGGCGGTATGCGCAGCTGAAGCGGGCGCAGAAGACCGGGCGGGATTTGGCGGAGGTTTGTGGGTTGACGTCGTAGCGGGCGCGCCGGCAGTCCGCGCAACACGCCGTTCGCTCACGGCATCAACAGGATCTTCCCCGTCATCCGCGCGCCCTCGCTGAGCTTCAGCGCTTCCTCCGCCGCAGTCAGCGGAAACCGCTGCGCGATCGTCAACTTCACTTGCCCCGCGGCGATCGCATCCACCAGCGGGCGCATGCGCGCGCCCGTGATCACGCCGAGGATCGGCCGCGACGAAAACGGCGGCACCAGCACCTGCGCCATCGCCAGCGGCGAGTCGCCCGCGACCATCACGTGCTTGCCGCCTTTGGCCAGGAGCGCCCGACAGCGCGGCCCGGAGTAGCCGCCGGCGCAATCGACGATCAGGTCAAACGGACCGTGTGCGCGCAGTTGCTCCAGTGCGTCGCCCTCACCGTAGTCGATCACGACGTTGGCGCCGAGCCCGGTCACAAGCCCGGTGTTGCGTGCCGAACATACGCCCGCGACGAACGCGCCGCGGACCCGCGCGGCGATCTGCACGCACATTTGGCCGACGCCGCCCGATGCGCCCAGCACCGCGACGCGCTGGCCGGCGCCAATTCTCGCCATTTCCACGACCGCCATCCATGCCGTCGCGCCGACGACGCCCAAGCCGCCCGCGACGTCCAGGTCAAAGCCGGTCGGCAGGACGCAGATCTGGTCTGGTCGCACGATGACGTATTCCGCGTAGCTGCCGCGCTGGCCGCGCGAGAAATTGACCCCGCCCACGACGGCATCGCCGACCGCGACGCCGGTCACCTTGGGACCAACAGCGTCCACCGTGCCGGAGAAGTCGACGCCCGGTACCACCGGCGGCGGTGGCCCAATCAGCCGCGCGGCGAGGCGCAACGGCCCGCTTTGCCGCATCTTCCAGTCCACCGGATTCACGCTCGCCGCATGGACGCGCACGCGCACTTCGCCCGCGCGCGGCTCCGGCGTCGGCAGTTCCAACAGCGCCAGCGGCGTGCCAGCGGCCCAACTCGTTTGTGCCATCGCTTTCATGGGTCGTCTCGTCGGCGAATCGCCTTGGGTGAGGATAGCCGCCGCGCGCGTTCAGGCAATGGTCAGCGGCACGATTCTGCGGCTGCGGCCTTCACGCAGATTCCGCCTTGCCCAAGCGCGGATGGCCCGCGATGCCGTCGCGCAGCACTTCAAGCGCCTTGTCAAAGTCAAACGCGTTCACCGCGCGCCCCAAGTCGCTCTCCACGTCGCCCAGCGCCGCGCGCAGCATCCCCGCGTTTTCCCGGAACGTCCGCAGCGCCCGCGCATCGTCGTTGATCAGCAGCGATTCCAGCTCGTGCAGCGCGAGTCGCAACAGTGGCCAGTCCACCGATTCAGCCGCCGTCGGGGTGACCGGGCGCAAGCGGCCACGCACCGCAACGATGAGTTCGCCCAGCGCCACGTCCAGCACAGCCAACTGCGCCTGCAGCGTCGTCGGGTCCCGCTGGTCCGGACTCAAGATGCCTTCCAGCTCGGTGGCTTGCTGGCGCACGATCTCCGCACCCAGCGTCGCCGCCAGACCCTTGAGCGTGTGCGCCTCGCGCTGCGCATCGACCCAGCGCTTCGCATCGACATCACTGCGCAGCGTTGACACCGTGTTTCCGCGTTCATCGCAAAAGCGCCGCAACAGGCGCTCGTAGGCGCTCCAATCGCCTTCCAGCACGTTCAGGCACGCCTCGATGTTCAGACCCGCGATGCCCGCGAGGCGTTCGCTCAGATGGCTGTCATCCCGCGGCAGAATCGCCATCGGCGGCGGCGTCCGGTCGCGCAACACCGCGCCCGTCCAGCGGCAGATCGTGGCAAACAACGCGTCGGGGCGAATCGGCTTGGCGATGAAGTCGTCCATCCCCGCGTCCTGACACGCCAACTTGTCCTCGGCAAATGCGCTCGCAGTCATCGCCAGAATCGGCGTGTGGATGGACGATGGCCGGCGCCGCAGCTCGCGCGTCGCCGTCAGGCCATCCATCACGGGCATTTGCACGTCCATCAGGATCGTGTCGTAGGCCTTGTCCTCAGCGCGCTCCAGGGCCTCTGCGCCGTTCGCGGCGAGGTCGACGACAAAGCCCTGGGATCGCAGCAAGTCGCACGCGACTTCCTGATTGATGGGGTCGTCCTCGACGAGCAGCAGCTGCACGCGGTCCGGCGAGACGCCAACGCGAATCGCCCGCGTGATGCCGCTTGTGGAGGCCGGCGCGACCAAACGGTCGCCATTCACCGACGGCGTAAACGGCAGCTCAAACCAGAACATGCTGCCGATTCCCGGCTGGCTTTCCACGCCAATGGTGCCGCCCATGAGCAGCACCAGGCTGCGTGAAATCGCCAAGCCCAGGCCAGTACCGCCGTACTTCCGCGTTGTCGACACGTCCGCCTGTTCAAACGGCTCAAACATCCGCGTCACGTGTTGCGCCGTCATCCCGATGCCGGAGTCCTGCACCTCAAAGCGGAGGCGAACCGCCTCACTGGTCACCAGCAGTGGCGTCACACGCAAGATCACGCCACCTTGCGCGGTGAACTTGACCGCGTTGCTGCCGAGGTTCAGCAGGATCTGGTTCAACCGCAGCGCATCGCCACCCAGCCATCGCGGCAGTTCCGGGGCGCTCTCAACCGTAAACGTCACGCCCTTTTCGCGCGCGCGCTCGCCGATGCTGTCGCGCAGGTTGTCGATCACCTCGTCCAGCACGAACTCGGCTTGCTCGATTTGCAGCTTGCCCGCCTCGACCTTGGACAGGTCCAGGATGTCATTGATGAGCGAGAGCAGATGTCGGGCCGACCGCCCGATCTTGGCGATTCGGTCGCGCTGATCCGGCCGCGGATCGGTCTGGTCGAGCAGGTGCGTGAGGCCGATAATCGCGTTCATCGGCGTGCGGATCTCATGGCTCATGTTGGCGAGAAAGCTGCTTTTGGCCTGGTTGGCTGTCTCCGCGCGCTGTTGCGCGAGCGCGAGATCCAGCGTCCGGCTCACGACCAGCTGCTCCAGGTGCTGCCGGTACTCGTTGAGCTCGTTGCTCATCTGTTTGAATTCCGTGATGTCTTCTTTCACCGCCAGAAAGTGCGTAACGCGTCCGTCCGGCTGGCGAATCGGTGCCAGGGTCGCGCGTTCAACGTACTCGGATTGATCCTTGCGCCGATTGACGAATTCGCCCTGCCACGCCTCGCCGCGCGCCAGATGCGCCCACATGTCCTGATACGTCTCCGGCGGCGTACTGCCTGACTGCAGGAACCGCGGATTCTGGCCAATCGCTTCGTCGCGCGTGTAGCCCGTCTGGCGCACGAAGGCGGTGTTGACGTATTCAATCCGCGAATCCATGTCCGTGATGGCGATGCTCTCCGGGCTCTGGTCGACCGCCATGAGGAGTTTGCGGTTCTCGTCCTCGGCCGACTGCAGGGCGGCCAAATCGCGCAGCGCAGTCAGTCCGTAGGTCACGCTTTCGGCCAGCGACGCCAGCAACTGGGTTTCCGACGCATCAAAAGCCGCTGGGTTCGACGCATAGGCGATGAGACACAGCGTTGCGTGGCCATCCTTCGGCAGGATCGGCAGGCAGATGCCAGACCGGAACCCGTGCTCGGCTGCCTGCGCTTGGGACGTTGCCATCCGCGGATCCACGTCGATGTGCTGCACGACTTCGACCCGATTCTCGCGAATCGCGGTACTCACGGGGCGCTGGCCGTTGGCGTTGTCAGCCCACGTCCCGGGGAGGCTGTCGAGGTATCCAAGCCCGATGCCAGCGGAAGCGGCGCACGTCACGGACTTTGCCGCGTCGTTCGCTGCCCGCGCGACCCAGCACATCCGGTACCCGCCGACCTCGACCATCGCAGCGACGACGCCACGCAGCAGCGCTTGTTCGTCTTTCGCGTGCAGCACCACGCGCGTGCCAGCCGCCAGAAGTCGTTGCTCGCGGTTGATGCGGCGCAGCCTCGCTTCGGTCGCCTTGGTCTCCGTGATGTCCGTCCAGATGGCGGCCAGCAGGATCTCGCCCGCCAGCGCGATCGGCTTCGCGCTCACGCGGATGTCGCGCAGCGTGCCATCGGCCGCTCGCACGCGCGTCTCCGCCATTGCGCCCGACGGCTGGGTCATTCGGCCCGCCAACGCCAGGACTTCGTCATACGTGAGGCCGACCTGGAATTCATCGACAGTGAGCGCCGCGAACTGTTCACGCGTGTAGCCAAAAGTGGCGTGCGCCGCGTCATTGAACTCGACGAAGCGGTGACTCCGGACATCAATCAGGGCGATCGCGTCAAGCGCTTGGCTGGCCAACGCGGTGAAGATGCCCTCGCGATCGGCGAGCGCCGCCTTGGTCGTGACCTCGGCTGTGACATCGCGCATCGTGCCGACGACCCTGGTTGCTTCCCCGGCAGCGTTGTAGGTGATCAGGCCGCGGGAATGGATGTGGCGGATGTTGCCCCGCGCGGTAATCAGGCGGTAGTTGTTCTCGGGCTCGACATGATCGGCGATGGCGCGGTCGAACTCCTCCGCCGCGGTCGGCTGATCGTCGGGGTGGATCATCGAAAACAGGGCTTGCGGTGTGTTGGCAAACGTCGCCGGATCCGCCTCCAGGATCGCGTAGAAGCCGACCGATCCACGGAGCGCCGATCCGCTCAGGTCGACCATCCAGGAACCGCTGTGCGCCAGCGACTCAGCCCGCTCCGTCAGCCGTTCGTTCTCCAGCAGCCTCTCCTCCGCGGCGCGGCGGGTGCGGGACTCGCGCAACGCCCGACGCTTGGCTTCAAGGTCAAGCGCAGTCTCCGCAAGAAGCCCCGCCTCCACGTCAGCAAAAGCCCCCGGCATTTTGTCGTAGATCGTCAAGGCGCCGTACACGCGATTGCCGTCCCAAAGCGGCACTGAGATGGCCGAGCGCACGCCCATCTCCTGCAGAAAACTGCGCGTTGGGTTGTCCGCCGACAGCCGCGGAATCTCGGAGTCGACCACCGTCCGGTACTCGCGGATCGCCGTGCCGGTGGGGCCGTGGCTGAGATCCGCGTCGCCCCACGACACTGAACTCCGCGCGATCGCGTCGATGCCTGCGCCCGCGGCGCCTGCGACCGTGAGGCTGTGCGCGGCGTCGTCGTTGGCCAGCGCAATCCACGCGTACGGATACGTCTGCGTCCCGACAATCGCGTTGCACACGGCGGCGTAAAGGTCGTTGTCAGTCTGCATCACCTGATGGACGCCGCGGACGGCCAGCATCACGTTCAGGGCCCGGTTGGCCCGCACCGTGTGCTCCATGCGCCCCAGCGACCGCGCCATGGCGTCAAAATTGGCAGCCAATGCCCTGAGTTCGCGGACGGCGGGGCCAGACTCGACGCGACTGGTCAGGTCGCCCGCACCCAAGCGATCGGTCGCACGCGTGAGCGCGCCGATAGGGCGCACGACCCAATGCTTTGCCGCCTGCCACAGGGCGAGCATCAGCAGGCTCAGTGCGGTGGCTGCGACCAAGCCCGCCCAACGCGCCGACGTCGGTGCCGCCGCGAGGACCACATCGACGGGTTCTGACACCCACAGCGCGAGGTGTTCCGACGCCTGACTGCCATACCGCCTGAATGCAGCGACGCGTTCCACACCATCCAAGCCAACGATCAGCCCCTGGCCGTTGAAGTCCTGTCCGCGCATGCTGCGGAACAACGGTTCGTTCAGGAGCAAGTGGCCGGTCAAGCCTTCTGCGTCCGGATAGCGGTAGAGGATTCGCCCGGCCATGTCCAACACGCCCACCGTACGTGACGGCGCGAAATGCTTGGTCCGCATGGTGGATCGCAGCCAGTTCAGATCGAGGGCGACGTTTAGCAGCGCGACGGCTTGGCCGTTGCCATCGCGCACCGCGGCCAGGATCGGGATCACGAGCTTTCCCGTGAGCTGTCCGGTTGTTGCCGCACCGATGACCGGCTCGGCGCTCTTCAGTGTGGCGTCCCGTTCCGGCACGTCGTCCATCTGGATGCGCTTCACGCCGGCGACCGCGCTGCACAGGACCTCGCCATCCAGACGGACGACCGACACGTTGGCGAATTGACTCTCGCGACCGCGCCGCGCTTCCGCGCACAGCTTGGAACAGGTTTGGCTGTCGGGATGGAGCAGTCGCGGGTCGTTGCTCAGGAGCCGGGCGAGCTGGATGCCCGATTCTTCGATGAGGCTGTGTTGCTTGACGATCTCGTCGGCGACGTACGTCAGCTTGGCCTCTTCGGCCTCGAGCACCTTGGTCCTCTCGCGTTGGACCATCGCCAGCACGCCGCCCAGCAGGAGCGTGCCGACGCCGATGAAAATGACGGATAACCGACCGCGCAATCCGGAAAAATAGCCGCGCGGCTCCGAGCGTGCCTGCTTGGCGGGTCCGGTGTTGCTGCTCGGCGGTTGCGTCATGCAGCCTCCGAACCGGCTGAAACACGAGGCGCCGACAGATCCGGTAGACCTATGCGCACGATTCCCGGACGATTTTCAGCTTGCGGCATGCACCAGCCTGCTTTCGTGTGAAGACCCTTTCGAATGTCCTGAGAATAGCACATTTCTTGTATGACACAAACTTGTTGCATTCGCCGAGCGCAACGCGTGCGAAGAGGAGTGAGGTGTTCGGCTGTACCTAGGGGGCTTCTGCGCGCCTGCGAGGGCCCGATGAATAACCGCGCGAACGCCGCGTTTGGAAGAACGGACGCGATGTCCTCAACAATGGAGCAAGAGATGAACATGCAGAAGAAATCAATGGTGTGGCTGATGACGCTGGTGCTGGGCAGTTCCTTGGCTGGCGCTGCATTTGCCGGTCCCGCCGCGCGGGCTGATCGCCGCGAGGGCAGGGCGGAAGCACGTGCGGATCGCCGTGAAGGTCGTGCGGATGCGCGCGCCGACAAGGCCGAGGGTCGCGCCAAGGCCCGTGAAGATCGCGCCGCTGGTCATCCCGCGGAGGCCCGCGAAGACCGCCGCGAAGGTCGCGCCAACGCCCGCGAAGATCGCCGGGACGGCCGCGCCAACGCCCGTGAAGACAAGGCCGCCGGTCGCGCCAAGGCGCGCGCTGAGCAGGGCCGCTAGGCTTTCAGTCTCGGCGACGCTGGCCGACCCGTCTGCTGCAGTTGACGTTCAATTTGCTGTCGGGACGCCGATTGCACTGCGCAATGCGGTGATGGCGGCGTCATGCCGCGTCAGGCCAAGAACGGCAAAGCAAGCCGCGGCGCGCTCCACGTGCCCCAGCGCGGCCAACGGCTGCTGTTGTGTCAGGAGCGCGTCGGCCTGGCGCAGGTGCCACGCGCCGGTCAACTCGGTCGGGCCCAGGGCCTGCAGGAGCTTGGCCGCGCGCGCCAGCCACAGGGCCTGCCGTTCCCGCTGGCCTTGGAGCTGCGCAACGTCCGCCAGCGCCAGCAGACAGCGCGCCGCCAGCAGCGAATGACCGAGTTCCTCCGCGCTGGCGAGCGCCTGATTCGCCAGGAGCGCGGCGTGGTCCGCGTGTTGCAGCCGCAAAAGGGCACCGGCGGCGGCCAAGCGGAGTTCTGACAAAGCCGCGACGGCGTCGTCAGGAGTCGGCGCATCCGAGTGGCCGACGTGCGGCGCCAGCAGCGTCCACGCCTGCTCCGCCTGCCCCGCTGCGGTCAGTCCAGCGCCATACGCGGCGAGCATTTCCAGTCGCAGCGGCGCGCGTGTGTTCGCCGGCAGTTGCCCGATAATCCGCGCGAGCCCCTGCGCCGCACCTTGCGGGTCACCCGTCGCCGCCCGCAGCCGCGCCGCCGCCATGTTCAGCCGCAGCCGCAGCGGATCGCCGCCCGCCAGCCCGGCATCTGCCATCACGCCCTGCGCCTCCGCCAGCGGGCCGCGCGCCGCCGCCAGCCAGCCGCACGCCAGCAGCCAATCGATGCGCACGTTCAGCGCCGCGAGCCACGGTCCCGGTTCCGTCTGTGAGGTCAGCAACGCCACCGCGCGCGCCAGATGGTGGTCCCGCGTCAACGCAGTCTTCGCCGTCGCCGCGCTCTCCTGCGCCAGCCGCGCCGCGTCCCGCAAACGCCGCGCTGCAAGGTACAGCCGCGTTGCGTCCTCGCGCGTCGCTTCCCGCTTCTGCCCGCAGGTCTCCACCGCCATCGCCACACGCGCGCACACCTGCCGCCGCTGCCGCGGGGACAGCCGCCGCAGCGCCGATTCCCGCGACTGCGGTGCGCTCCACCGCCAATCGTCCGCCACACCCTCGATTTGGCCAGCGCGCTTCAGCTCTGCCAGCATGTCCGGTGGCGGCGTTGCGCCCAGCGCCTCCCGCAACGCGCCCGGATAGCCAGACGGCAGCACCGCGAGCACGGCCAGGATCTGCTCGGCCACGCCCAGCGGATGCAGCGCGATGCTCAGCATCGGCACCGGCAACTCGGAGCTGGTCTTGGATGTGTTGCCCGGATCGATGTCCGGCATCCCGACAAGCGGCCCGCGGAGGTGCGGCAGCCCCAGCGCCCGCAGCAGCGCATCGACAAAGATCGCCGTCGATCCAAACCGTTGGCTCGGCTGCACAGCGCGCGCGCGCTGCAGCACTTGACGCGCCTTCGGCGGCACATCCAGATCGTCCGGCAACTGCGGCGGCTCGTCCGTCTGTGGCCGCGCCGGGCGTTTTCCCGCCAGAAGCTCCACCGCCATCACCGCCAGGGCAAACTGGTCAGACGCGGGCGTCGGCGGGCCATGCAGCAGTTCCGGCGCCAAATACGCCATCGTCCCGTGGCTCAGCGGCTCATGCGCGCGCCCGTCCGTCTGCGATCGCGCGAGGCCGAAATCCGCGAGCTTGGCGAGCTGCGCGCGCTTCTTCAGCATCACGTTTTCCGGCTTGACGTCGCAGTGCACCACGCCGGCTTCATGCGCGGTCGTCAGCGCCGACGCCAGTTGCGCGAGCCAGGTCGCCGCCAGCGCGCGCCCGGGCGGATCGCCGCGCAGGTGCTGACGCAGCGAGCCACCGTCGACGTACTCCATCTCGATGAACGGCACGCCGCCGACATCCCCCAGCGCATGCACCGCCACCACGTGCGGGTGCACGACGCGCGCCGCCGCACGACCTTCCAGCAGGGTCTTGAGCGCAGCGGTCTCCAGATCGGGAACGTGATCGAGCACTTTGACGGCGACGCGGCGGTCCAGGAGTTCGTCGTGGGCGAGGTAGACGGTGCCCATGCCGCCTTGACCGAGCACGCGCTCGATCAGCAGCGCGTGGTTCAGGCGGTGACCGGGGCGCAGCGTGGGCTGGTGGGACATCAGGCATCCTCCGCCCAGCGAGTTTGCCACGGCTCGGTTCAACTGGTCGAGTGTTGCAAAATCCAACAGTGTTGGAATTATCATCAGTCGGTGAACGCGCGTGTGCGAACTGGTGCATGGCGACGCGGATTTGATTCTCGCGGATTCCTTTTCCGCATCAGGTTCTTGCGGGTTGTTGCGCGCCACTGGCAGAGGCCGTGGAGACGTGGCACACTTCCTGCAACACGTAGCAGCACGCAGGGGTTGTCCAAATGGCCATGCAAAAGGGAAATGTCATGCGAACGCAAATCCACACGATCCCGCGGAATTTTTCGGGACGGACTGGGCTTTTTGCCGCCATCGCCATCTTGGGCCTCGCGCTCAGCGCCTGCGGTTCCGATGAGGGCGTGGCGGGCAACGAGCCCGTTGACAGCCTCATCGGCGGCGGCAGCGACACCACACTTGGCTCGGACGACGCCATCACGGACGGCGACTCCGAATGCGGCGGCCTCGGGCTCTGCGACGTCCACGTTCCCGGCGACACCTACGAAAACGACGGCTGGAATCCCGGCGACGCGTGGAACCCATGGGACAGCTTCAGCCCTGACGTTGGCCCCGTGCAGTGCGTCAGCGACAACAACTGTCCGTCCTCGCCGTGCAGCAAAGGCGTCTGCGACCTGAGCAGTCACCAGTGCGTCGCGTATATGGCGCCGGACTACAGCTTCTGCCCCGGCATCGGCGGCGCGTGCGGCGTCGACGGCTACTGCCAGGCCGGCAAGTGCATGACCAAAGGCATGATCTGCGACGACGGCAATCCGTGCACGCAGGACGTGTGCGACCCCGCCACCGGCTGCGTCTACCAGCCGATCCCCGGCTGCGGCGGCGGCTGCAAATCGGACAGCCAGTGCAACGACGGCGATTCCTGCACCGGCGACTATTGCAAAGGCGGCAACTGCATCTACATCGCCATTCCCAACTGCGGCGGTATCGGGTGCCAGAGCGACGCGCAGTGCAACGACGGCATCCTGTGCTCGATCGACAAATGCCAGTTCGGCGCCAGCGGCGTGGGCAACTGCGTCCACTACGCCGCGGCGATGGACAGCGTCCAGTGCTGCGATCCGATGGTGAACCTGGTGGCCTGCAACGACGGCAACCCGTGCACGTCCGACTACTGCGGCGGCAATTACCAGTGCAATTACGCGCCGATTCCCGGCTGCGGCATCCCCGGCTGCACGAACGACAAACAGTGCGACGACGGCATCAAGTGCTCGATCGACAAGTGCCAGTTCGGCGCTGACGGGGTGGGGCAATGCGCGCACACGGGCGACTTGAGCCAGAAGGGATTCTGCTGCGATCCGAGCATGAACATGATCACCTGCTACGACGGCGATCCGTGCACGGCGGACCAATGCGGCATGGACTTTCAGTGCAGCTACCCGCAGGTCCCCGGCTGCGGCAACGGCTGCAAGACAAGCCAGGACTGCAACGACGGCAACGCCTGCACCACGGACATGTGCTACGGCGGGCAATGCTCGTACGGCGGCATCGCGTGCGCCAGCAGCGACCCGTGCACGACTGTCGCGTGCGATCCCAAGTCCGGAATGTGCGTCGCCACGCCGATTCCCGGCTGCGGCGGCAATGGCTGCAAGGCGGACTTCCAGTGCGATGACGGCAATTTCTGCACGATTGACGCGTGCGCCATCGACGCTACCGGGACCGGCAAGTGCATCCACAAGGTCGACCCGACGCAGATCGGCATGTGCTGTGACCCCGTTTCCAGCAGCATTCCGCCGTGCAACGACGGCAACGCCTGCACGCAGGACATCTGCGGACCGGACTACATGTGCCAGTTCATCCCGACGCCAGGCTGCGTCAACAAGTGCAAGGCGGACAGCGATTGCGCCGCGGGCGACGTGTGCACCATCGCCAAGTGCGACGTCGCCAGCGGCGTCTGCCTCTACGGCACGATTCCCAACTGCTGCAACCCTGCGTACTGCGACGACGGCAACCCGTGCACCAAGGACGGCTGCGACGCGGCCACCGGCGGCTGCAACTGGACACCGATTCCCGGCTGCACCAAGCCATGCGATCCCGTGGCGTGCAACGACTACAATCCGTGCACCTCGGACGGCTGCGACAGCGTGGGCAACTGCGTCTACAAGGTCATCCCGAATTGCACGGCGCAGTTCTGCAAATCGGACATGGAATGCCAGGACGCGGACAAGTGCACGCAGGACGTGTGCGACATGGCGAGCTACACCTGCCAGCACTACCAGATCCCCGGCTGCGGTACGCTCATGTGCATGACCAACGCGGACTGCAACGACTTTGACAACTGCACGGGCGACCTGTGCCTCAATGGGTCGTGCGCGCACAAAGCCGTCACGTGCGACGACGGCAACCCGTGCACCGCCGACCAATGCCTGGCGATGACGGGCGGCTGCAGCAACGCGCCGATTCCCGGCTGCACCGCGACGCCGTGCAAGACGGACGCGATGTGCGACGACAAGAACTTCTGCTCGGTCGACACGTGCGTGACGGGCTGGTGCAACCACCTGTTCATCCCGGGCTGCTTCCCGCCCCCGTAGCGGATCCGCTGCGGCCGGTGCTGGTCAAAACCGCAGGACATCGGCAGAATCACGGCAACTTGCTGTGGAGCGTCACCGTGTTCAAGAAACTGGGTTTGATGGTTGCCGGCGCGATGCTGCTGTGCACTTCCGCCGCGCTGGCGCAGCGTCCGCTCGCGCCGGGGCCGATTCGCCGCGATGGCCCGCGCCAGCCGCTTTCGGCCGGTGAAGCGGTCGGCGCGTGGGACTGGTTCAACCGTGCGACCGTCGACCTGCTGCCCGATGGCGTGGCGCGTGGCCTCGGCGCGGAGACCGGTCGGTGGTATCGCATCGACGCGGATCGCCCGCTCGTTGTCATTACCTGGAAGTCCGGCTGGGTCGACACGCTGGTGCTTTCGCCGGACGGAATGCGGCTGGACGGGCGCAACCTGCAAGGCCAGGTCGTGAGCGGTACGCGGCGCATGCAGGCACCCGTGGTGATGCCGCCACAGCCGATGCCGCTGCCGATCGCCGAATACAAGCGCCCCGTGGAAGCTGGGCCGATCTGGAGCAACGACGACGCGCGGGCTAAGTGCCCGTCCGTGTGCCAGCCGCCGGAGCATTGGAATGGCCAGTGGTGGACGACGGTCCAGGGGCAGATGTCGGTCTGCGAGTGCGTCGGGCCGATGGGCGCGCAGCCGCCGATGCCCCCGCGCGCGCCGGAGCCCACCTACGCGCCGCCCGCGCCGCCGCCGCCGATGGCCTACAACGAGGAGCAGTTCCGCGGCTTCATGCATCGCCTGCGCGAGGCGAACTTCACCGACGCGCAGCTTGCCGCGGTGCGGGACGAGACCAACGCCGGCGCGCGCTGGAACACGCAGCAGGTCATCGCCGTGATGAAAGTCCTGAATTTCAGCGATCCCCAAGTCCAGAGCGCAGTCATCATGTGGCCGAGCGTCGTGGATCCGCAGAACTTCCCAGCCGTCGCGGCGAGCCTGACGTTCGAGGGCGACCGCCAGAAGCTGCGCCGCGCGCTGGGCAAGTAGCCGCCCGCGCTATTCCTCCTCGGCCCGCGGCTTGTACGCCGCCGCCACCGCGGCCTGCACCTGTGCGGGCGTGGCCTCATAGTGGCTCAGCTCCATCGCAAAGCTGCCCAGGCCGCCCGTCACGCTCTTGAGCATCGACTGATACGACGTCACTTCCGCCAGCGGCGCGTTCGCCTTGATGGTCACCGTGTCGCCGCTGCCCATGTCCGTGCCCAACACCTTGCCGCGGCGGCTGGACATGTCACCGGTAATCGCGCCCATCTTGTCTTCAGGCACCACGACTTCCAGCGTCACAATCGGCTCCAGCAGCACCGGCCGCGCCTTCTGCAGCGCGTCGCGAAAGGCGAATTTGCCCGCCGTCTTGAACGCGACTTCCTTGGAATCCACGGGGTGGTACTTGCCGTCCGTCACGGTCACGCGCACGTCCTGCAGCGGATAGCCGCCGACGAAGCCTTCTTCCAGCAGCTCCCGCACGCCTTTTTCCACCGCCGGGATGTACTGGCCAGGAATCGCGCCGCCCACGACCGCATCGACGAATTCAAAGCCCGCGCCGCGCTCCAGCGGCTCCACTTTCAGCATCACCTCGCCAAACTGCCCCGCGCCGCCGGTCTGCCGCCGATGCCGGTAGTGGCCATCGGCCGTCGCGGTAATCGTCTCGCGGTACGCGATCTTTGGCTGCTTGGTGTCGACCTCCAGCCCGCGGTTCTTCAGCTTCTCCAGCACCAGCCGCAGGTGCAGTTCGCCCAGACCGCGAATCACCATCTCATGCGTCTGGCTGTCGTGACTGACGGTGAACGTCGGGTCTTCCTCGACGATCTTGTGAAACGCGCCGGCGATCTTCGCCTCGTCCCCGCGCGTCTTGGGCGCCACTGCGAGGCCATGCATCGGCGTCGGGAAATTCAGCGGCTTCAGGTGCACAAGGTCCAGCGCGTGGTCGTCATGCAGCACGTCGCCCGCATGGATTTCCTCCACCTTGGCCACCGCGCCAATGTCGCCCGCCACGAGTTCCTCGCACTCCGGATGTTCCTTGCCTTGCAGGTGGAACACGTGGTTCAGCTTGATCGGCTTCTTGCTCGCGCCGATGTACACCGCCGCATTGCTCGTCGCCTTGCCCTGATGCACGCGGAACAGCGCCAATTTGCCGACAAACGGGTCCGTCGTCACCTTGAACACGTGCGCCAGCAGCGGCCGATTCACGTCGTTGTGGTACTCGTACGGCCGCTCGTCCGCGCCTTCACCGGTCAGGAACGGCCGCTCATTGCCTTCCAGCGGGCTCGGGCACCAGCGCTCGATGATGTCCAGCAGCTCCGGGATCCCCGCGCCATTCTTGGCATCCGTGAAGCAAATCGGGATGACGTGCGCTTCATCCAGGCACTTCTCAAACGGCGTGTGCAGCGCGTCGTAGTTCGGCTCTTCGCCGCCCAGGTACGTCTCCATCAGCGCTTCATCGACTTCCACGATCTGGTCCAGGATCGCCGCGTGATGGTCCGCGACCGGGCCCAAATCGCTGTCGCCGCTGTTGTTCAGCAGGCAATCGATCACGCCCTTGCCGCCCTTGGTTGGCAGGTTGATCGGCAGGCATTCGCGGCCAAAAGTGTCCTGGATCTGCTGGATCAGCGCCTTGAAATCGACGTCTGGCGCGTCCATCTTGTTGACGATGAGCAGCCGCGGCCAGTTGGCACTCCGCGCCGCTTCCATCATCCGCCGCGTCACCAGTTCCACGCCAGCCGCGGCATTGATGACCACGGCGACCGTTTCTACAGCGGGCAAGCAGGCGATGGCCTGGCCTAGCAGGTCAGCGGCGCCCGGTGTGTCAATGACGTTGACGCGCCGCCCCGCGTGGTCAAAGTGCATGACGGACGCGTAAATCGAGTGTTTGTGCTCTCGCTCCTCCCGCTCAAAATCGCTGACGCTCGTGCCGTCCTGGGACGAGCCTTTGCGCGTGGAGGCGCCCGCTGCGAACAGCAACGCATCCGCCAGCGCGGTCTTGCCGCCGCCCATGTGACCCACGAGGATCACGTTGCGAATGTCAGAAGTCGTGATTTTCAACATGCGACACCTCACTTGGGAGGGGACCGCTCGGTCGTGGCGTCATTGGCGCGTGGCCGCTTGGTTCCCAGTTCGCTGAATGCTACTGAACCTTGCCGACAGTCCCAGACGGTGGCTGTCGTGGACGAGTATAGACCCGCGGCATGCTTGGGCAATGCGGTCAACAGGGCTTGTGACGGAGGCGTGACGGAGCGGCTGCCGTCGGCAGAATCGGCGCTGTCGGCGTTGTTTGTCGCCCGTCGAATCCCAGCGTTGCGCGGCACAGGCTTGCCCGCCGCAGCAAAATCCGTTAGCCAGTCCAACACGGTCCCAACACCGGAAGGTCCCCTTGCCGCACTCCGCCCTTGAACTCATGCACCGCCTGGACGAACTGCACCTGCGGTTCCAACTCCACTTTGTCGACCATGTGCGCCTGACGCGCGACCTCCGTCAGTTGGACGCGCTGATCGCGGAAGCCGAGGACATCGCGCGCCGCGCTGTTCAAGGTGCGCAGGAGCGCCCGCAGGACGACTGGCCTCGCGTGGACCTGGCGATCCAGCGGCGGATGGAGGTTTACACGGCCGCGCGTGGCGCGATCGCGCAGGCGCATGCGGTCGCGGGGCTGCGGGATCGCGAGGCGAGCCTGTTGACCGGCCGCGGACGGCTCGTCCTGCACCGCTACGTGCGCCATTTTGCCGGCCAGCAGCGGCGGACGCGCGATCCCGGTCGTTTGCAGGAGATGATCGATGACCTGTTGGCGCTCTGGCGGCACCTGGAGCCGCTGGCCAAACGCCTGCAAGTGCCGTCGGTGGCGGAGGAGGTGAGCGGCGTTGGCCGGTTCATCGGCTTCTTTCTGGCGGAGCGCGACGAACTGACGGCGGCATGGCGGTCCGGCAGTCGCATGGAGCAGGCCGAAGGTCTGGCGGAAGTGGTGGAGAATCTGCGCGCGGATTGGCAAGCGCTCGTGGTCGCGACGCCGCGGCATCTGCGGCGCTTGGGGCTGCTGGATCGGCTGATCGGCACGCTGGATCAGGCGCTGGGGATGCTCATGGCGCTGCGCCACGCCAATATGCCTGAAATTTACGAAGAAACGGTGCGGCAAGCCGCGGAGCTGCTGGTGCAGTGGCAGGACGAGCGCGCGGCGACGGCCGATCTGCAGGCGCTGGCGCCGGCGCCGAATCTGGAGCTACAGGCGTATGGCCGCGAGCTGTTCCGCAATTGGCGGCAGCAGATCGCCGGGGACAAGGCGAAGCGCGACCGGGCGTGGCTGGCGACGCAGTGCGATCGGCTGGAGGAGATCGAGCGGATCCTGACGGAACGTGCGGCGGGAATGGAAGACGCGGAGCTGGCGTGGTTGCGCGATGCGCTCGTGGCAATGGAGCGGAGTCACGACGGCATTGTGGCGGCGCAGCAGAGCGCTGACGACGGCGCCTGAACGGCCAGCGAGCTGGCGATAATTCGCTGGTGGCACGCGGTATTTGCTTGCATTGGCAGGCCCGTGCGGTAGCTTCGCGCGGGTTTCATTTTGGCCTGATTGGGGAGGATCGTATGCAAAAGCGTGCTTGGACTGGTTTGCTGGCGCTCGCCGCGCTGCTTGGGCATGTTGCCTGTGGCAGTACGACGAGCGGCGGCGGTAACGGGGCGGTCGTTTCGCACGACGCCGCAACTTCAGGGGACATCGCAAGTGCGGACGCGGCGGACGATGCTGCGGCGGACGACGTTGCGGTTGAGGACATCCAGCCGGACGTCGCCATCGACGCCGCGCCGGACGTGAAACAGCCGGTCAAGACGGTCGGGGCGCTGGTCAATCCGCCGCTCGACGCGCCGCTCTTCACCAAGGTTGTCGACTCGACCGCCGCCAAGGTGACGCCGGATGCGCTGCAGGGGCACTGGACGGTGCTTTGGTTCTACCCGGCTGCATCGACAGCAGGTTGAACGATCGAGGGTTGCGGGTTCCGCGACCTCCAAAGCGAGTTTGATGCGATTGGCGTGACCATCATCGGCGTGTCTTTTGATTCTCCAACCAAGAATGCCGCGTTCAAGAAGTCGGACAATTTTGCCTTTGCCCTGTGGAGCGACGTCGGTCGCGAATTGGCGCTGTACTACGGCGCGGCGTCGAGCAAGACCCAAGGCGCGGCGGATCGCGTGACCGTCGTGCTGGACGACACGGGCACGCAGGTGCTGACCTACTCGGCGTTCATGACGAATACCGGCCTGACGCACCATCCCAAGGATGTGCTGGCCGACTGCAAGGCACTGCTGGGTCTGTAGGCGACGGCGGTGCGCGCGGCTACTGACAGA
>CAINLT010000219.1 GCA_903850505.1 uncultured Myxococcales bacterium
CGCGTCCAGCACCTGGGCGAGCCCCGCGGGCTTGGCGATGTCGCGCAGCATCTGCTCCTGTTCGGGCGTGGGCGGTTCGGTCGCCACGAAGCCGGGCAGCTTGTCGCTCATTTTCAGCGTCGCCCGCGCCTGCGCCTGCACCAGCGACTCGGCCGGCGTCAGGCCCGCGTCCGGCGCAGCGGCGCCCATGAACGCCGACTTGTTCAGCGCTGAGCGCGCCTGCGAGGCCAGGTACGCCTTGATGTACTTGCCGGTCTTCAGATCCGCATCGCTCAGATCGCCGTTCAGCAGATCGACGAGATCCTTGGCGTACTGCGCATACGTCACCAGCGCCGCGCCGTAGACATTGGCGCATGCCCACTGGATTTCGCCTGTGTCGGGATCGGCGGCCGCGGGACCGTAGCCCAGCGGCGACGTCGGCTCCATGTTGGTCACCCAGTACAGGAAATTGTAGCGCGTATCGCCGACGATCTTGGGCTCCGCCGCGTGGCGCACCCAGCCGCCATCCTTCAGGTCGGCGCACGGATTGCGCCAGGCGTCGGTTTCCTGCCGCCAGTAGCGGCAATCGTTCATGGCGCCCGCCTTGCCGGTTTCGCCGCGCGCGTCGCAGACATCCTTCTGCGCCGTGAAGACGTTTTCACACAGCACAAAGATCGGCGGCAGGCTGGCCTTGAACTGCGCGCGTTTGTCGGCGTCGGCTTGGTTCAATTCCTGCTTCCAGCCGACGCAAACGCCCACGCCGCTGTCGCTCATGCAGGTGACGTCCGTCCGGCTGCCCGGACGGATGAACGCGACCTGCGGGTTCTGGCCGCTGTAGAAGAGCCCGTCGCTGGCGGTGGCGTAGGGCAGGCGATCGACGCTCTGCACGCCGGCGATCCCGACGCTCAGGTCCTCGCCGGCGCTCGGCTTGGCGGCCTCGGCGCTGACTGCGACGCCGTTTACCGCCCGTAATTGCGCGATGTTCAGGCCGCCGCGCACCAGCACGAGCGCATCGCCGCCCACGTACACCAACGTGTAGGCCTCGCCCGCTTTCAGTCCGAGGTTGGGCAGCCTGGCGGTCGCCGATCCCGCGGTGACCGTCGCTTCCGTCGCCTGCAGATCGGCACCGGAAAGCACCGCGCCCTGCTTGGTGGCGGCCAGCGTCCCCGCCGCAAACGCCACGCCTGGCACCTGGATCGTCCCCACAGTCAGCGTCGCGGGCGCGCTGCCCGGGGTGGCGTTGACAAAACTCAGCCACGCACCGCCAGCCGTCACTTGCGGTCGCGCCGCCAGCGGATCGTCCACAACCACGACCTGCGGCACCTTGCCCGGCATCCCCGCGGCAATCACCACGCCGTTGAACTTGTCCGCGCTGATGCTGAGGTCCGTCGTCGCCACTGCGTGTTGCGCGCAATCGGCGTTGGTCTGGCAGAACCGCTGACCGAACTTGGACTGCGGATCGGTGAATCCCGCTTGGCCAGTCGGCTTGCCCTCGGCGTCCTTCGCGCCATCCGCGCGCCACTTGTCTTCCCAGAACAGGAGCCACGCCACGGTGTCCTGGAACACGTCGTTCCAGCCGTCCGCCGTCTCATACTCCGCCGGCGTGTGGTCCGCCGGCGTGTCCGCGCTCAGGTGATAGACGATCGGCCGGATGCCGCGCGCGCCGTAATCCAGTCGCTGGCCAATCTTGCACGCGCCGGGGACGAACCAGTCGGGCTGATCGCAGACCTGCGGCTTGGCGCAGTCGTCGTTTGTCACGCACGCGGTGTGCAGCTCCGCGCCGGCGGCGTCCTTGGGCAGCGCGAACGTCTTGGACTGCTGCCAGATGTTCCAGCGCGCCGCCTTGTAGTCGTGGCCGCTGTAGGTCAGGCCGTAGTCCTCGCTGAACGTGTAGCGATCGGCCAGAAAATAGCCGAACTTCTGCGCCGGACCGGAGTTGTGGTACGGGCGGATCTCGTAATCGTTCAGGTGGCGCGCGTCCGCCCGCTTGTAGCTGACGCGGATTTCAAACGCCGCGCCGGCACAATCGCCGGGCGCCAACGCGTACGGGCTACATGCGCCGGTGGACATCGGCTGGCCGAACATGTGCCGCGTGAAATGGAAATAGCCGCCATCTGGATCCTGATAGAAGTGATTGGGATTCTCCAGATCGTCGCCCTGCACGTAGTAGTCGACCGGCGACATCGTCACCGAGCCTTGCGGAAACGCGAAGTTGGTCATCGTGTTGCCCATCCAATCGACGCGGACATAGTCGCGCTGCCACCACGGCCGATCCGTCGTGTTTTCGATCAGGACGTTGGTCTGCGCGCCGGTCGCCGACGCGTAGTCGCGCTTGACGTCGAAGTGGCTGAGAATCGGGTACATTTCAATGGGATTGCCGACGACGACCTCGACGAAATCGGACTCCAGCAC
The DNA here is from genome assembly GCA_903850505.1 of uncultured Myxococcales bacterium. GTDB lineage: Bacteria > Myxococcota_A > UBA9042 > UBA9042 > UBA9042 > CAIYBN01. The sequence goes on from CAINLT010000219.1 coordinate 2,392, forward strand.
TTCCCGGCTCGGGCGGTTGCGCACCGATTCGTCCCAGTATTTGCGGATCTTGCGCTTGTTCCACTGGGCGTCGCCGCCGACCACCGCTTCGGCGTAGGGATAGACGACGAGCGCGTTCTCCTGGATGTCGAAGATGACTTTGCCCTGCTTGCCGCCAAAATTGGTTTGCCCGACGAAGCCAAATGCCGCGGTGGATGGCATCGCGCTGACGACTTGAAACTCGTACCAGACGCCGGCGAGGTCTGCCTTCTGCGTGCGATTGACCTGCGTGCGGTCGATCAGGCCGGGATCCGCCGCGCACGCCGCCAGCGCGAGGAGCGACCCGCAGAGCAAAAAATGGAGAAATTTCATGGTCTCTCTCGCATGCGGTCAGAACGCCCGGTTCACGGACAGACTGAGACTTGTGTAGTTGTCCGCGGTGGAGCGGAAATCGAAGAACGGGAAGCGCAGCGTCGTGTTGTCGGCGCTCCACGGGGGCGACGCGGTCACGGCCAGCGCGCTCAGCGTCCACCCCCGGTCGGGGTCAAACGCGTAACCGACCGAGACGAGGCCCCACTGCAAATCGCTGCGCCCGCGCCCCGGCTTGGCATTGGCGCTGGTGAAGGCGTCGCTGGCAAAGCTTTCGTATTTGAAGTTGTTGTAGAGCACGTAGGTCAAGCCCACAGCCACGCGCGGTGTGGGCAACCAGGTCACGGACAGCGTGTTGCGGATGGAAAACGCGGTGTTCAGCAGACCGGTGGCGATGTCGCTCTGGCCGGACATCAGTTCGGGGCCGTCGGGGCGGGCGAGGCTTGGAAAATTCACAGCATCGACGGCGCTTGTCGTCAAGCGATTGAAGTTCTTGGTGAAACCGAACGCGTAGAGGATGGCCAAGCGGCCGCCGAACAGGTCCGGCTTCAGCAGCGAGATGCCCGGGGTCAGCGCCACGATGCGCGTCTGGAAGCGCGAGGCGCGCGACGTCGGCAGCGCCGCCACCAGCGACGAGCCAACCTTCACGCCGCCGGGCAACAGCAGCGGCTTGGGCTTGCCTGCGTCGTCGCCATGGGTTGGCGACCAGTTCACCGTCAGCAGCGTGTCGCCCACGACCGTATCGTATGGCCGCGCGGCACCGGCATCGGCGTTGCTTGCCAGGTTCTTGCTGACCGTCTGCAGCGCGCCGATGTTCAGGCCGTGACCCAGCACGACGCCGGCGCGCAGGAACAGGCCCAGATCGTAGCTTGTCCGCCGCGCTTCACCCGGCACAAAAGTCCCGAGGCCCACCGTGTTGTCCAGCCGCACGTCGCCGTTCAACGGAAACGCGTCCGAGGGTCGCGCCCGGTGTTTGGCCTCATCTTCTTCCTGCTCCGACGCCAGATCGACGCGCGCTCCCGCAACAGTCTGCGCCCACGCTGGTTGCGCGCCCATGCCTGCCAACGCGCTCAGCAGCACGCAGAAGCCATGGAAAACGTGACGTTTCATCGTGAGCAGCCCCCAAGGAACCGGTCGTTGCAAATGCCGCGCCAACCTACCCCACGTCCCCGGGTGCGGCAAGCGCCTGAGCGACCGTTTCTGCCGGCGGTGTGAAGAATCGTGAATCACCAACGGTCGCGTGGGCAAACGGCCAAGGCCCGACGCGGAAAAAGCGACGCTGGGTAGACTTGCGATGCACGATCGGGTAGACCATGGGGATCTGCGGCACAGCGCCGTGCCCCTTTTTTGCCCCAGGCATCTCTGGAGGACCGCTCCGTGCGCTTTTCCTGTCCAAGTTGCAGCAAGATGTACCGGTTGCCGCCTGATCGCATGGCCGGCTATCAGCGCGCCCAGATCAGTTGCCCCAACTGCAAGGCTTCGATCATCGTCCGCGATTTGGGCGGCGACTTGCTTGACGCCCGTCTCGCTACGACCGAGGTCTCGGGTCCCGTGCTCGTGACCGACGTCCGGCCGCAGTCCGCGATTGTGCCGGCGGAGCCGACGTGGTTCGTCGCCGTGGGTCGTGACCGCAAAGGTCCGTTCACGCCGCTGCAACTCTCTGAGTTGATGGATATCGGCACGATTTCCGGTCAGTCGCTGGTGTGGCAAAAAGGCCTGCCCAACTGGGTTCCGATGGTCGATGTGCTTGAGCTGCGGCCGCTGTTGCGGTCGGGCAGCGGCGTGCACGTCGCCGGTGGTCCGCCGCCGATGATGCCGCGTCCGGAAAGTGCGGGCCAAGCCCCGGCGCCGGTCGCTGCACCTGCACCTGCACCCGCGCCCGCACCCGTCGCTGCACCTGCACCCGTCGCTGCACCCGCGCGCGCCCCGACGCCTGCGCCCGCCCCTGTTGCGGTGCCAACCGCCGCATCGACCGCGCCAACAGCGCCCGCGCCTGTCGCGCCGACTCCGGCTCCCGCGCCCACTCCCGCGCCGTCCGCGCCGAAGCGCGCCACGGAATCCGACCTGCACAACTTGCAGACGGAAACCCAGAGCGACAGCTTCTTCGCCTCGCACCACGACCTCGATCACGTTGCTTTGGCGATGCCGGAAGCGGACAAGCACAAGCCGACCAAAGAGGAATACCAGAACCTGCTGCAGGAATTCAGCGTGATGTTCCGCTTGGACAAGCGCTCCAAACGGCAGAAGATCCTGATCACGGTGATTGTGGCGTCGCTGGTGCTCGGCGCCATCGGTTTTGGTCTCGTCATGCGCTACCAGGGCATGAAGAAGGCGCAGTTGCTCGCGGATGCCAACAACATCCTCGGCATGTTCAACCTGCCGTACCAGACCAGCGTGACGATTGAAATTGGCAACGAGCCCGAGCCGGAAGCCAAGCCGGGCGAGCCGACCAAGCCCGCCAAGCCCAAAGAGCCCAAGCAGGAAGTGCAGTTGTCTGACCTCGCGGCCAAGATGCGCACGGTCGTCAAGGCCAGGAAGGCGGCGACCGCGAAGGCGCCCGTCGGCCCGACGGTCAGCGAAGAAGAAAAGAAGCGCCTGATGGCGTTGCTCGACAGCGGTGGTCCCGGCGTGCGCGGCGCGACGATCGGCGAAGGCGTCACGTCCAGCGACATCCGCAAGATGTGCGAGGCGCAGAAGCCCAGCCTCCGCGCCTGCGGCCAATCCGCGGGCGTCGCCGACTTCAAGATCCGCTTCACCGTGGGCGCAGGCGGCAAGGTCCAGGACGTCAAGGCCAGCGCCGACGGCAAGGAAGACGCCAGCCTCGGCAATTGCTGCGAAAGCAAGCTGCGCAAGGTCCACTTGGCCGGCGCGTCGTCGGAATCGTTCTCTTGCACAATCGACTGACCATGGTGCGCGCTTTGGCGATTGCGGTGCTCGGCCTGCTGTGGTCGCTGCCCGCGCTGGCGCAGGAGACTAAGGTCACGCTCGCGGTGCTCGGCTTCACCGCGGATGCCAAGCAGATGCTGGTGCAGTTGGAAGACGACAACGTCGGCACCAACCTGCGGCTCTACGACGTGGCGACCGGCCAGCCGACCAAGAAGAGCGCGCTGATCCCGTTCCAGCGCGGCGAGTCGCAGAAGGTCATCAAGGAAACGCGCAAGAAGTTCAAGATCGTCGATCCCGGCGTGGAAGACACGCTCTACCCGCTGGACGCGAACGATGCCGAGAAGACGCTGAGCTTCTTTGGCCTCATGGCGACGCGCGAGCGGTTTGTGCTCGCCGTGACCGATCGCCAGAAGCTGGGCAAGATCGACGACGTGCCCGTGCGGCACGACGAGGGCGCGGACGTGTGGGCCAAAGTCGCGCTGAAGACGCTGTATTGGACGACGGATCGCAAGTGGCTGGTGGCGATCGTCACGCAGAAGCTGAAAGCCGAAGGATTGCTGACGGAAGTGGACGAAGCGCATGCGCTGGCGTTCCATGTAGCAGATATTCGCTGGGTCGAGCCGGAGCCGCCCAAAGACGCCAAGCCCGCCGACGCAGACGCGAAGAAGGACTGACGGCGTGAGCGATTCGGCGGCAAAAAAGCGGACAAAACTCAATGACCTCGCGCTGCTGAAGCGGTTCTGGCCGTTCGTGAAGCCCGATGCCGTGTGGGTGGCGTTGGGTCTGCTGGCCGTGCCGCTGATGAGCCTCGCCGGCGTCGCGCAGCCCTGGCTGCTGAAGATCGCGGTCGATGGGCCCATGACGGACGCGCTGCAGCATCGGCCCAGCCAGGGCTGGACGCTGACGCGCGTGGCGGTGACCTTCCTCGCCGCGGTGCTGGCTGAGTACATGCTGCGCGGCCTGCAGCTTTGGGCCCTGCAACGCGCCGGTTACCGGGCACTGCAGCGCCTGCGCCGCGGCGTATTCGCCCACGTGCTGCAGCAGGGTTCGGCGTTCTTTGACACGCGCGCCTCGGGCAACCTCCTCTCGCGCACGACCACCGACGTCGAGGCGATCGGCGAGGTCCTGACGTTTGGCATCGTCGGCATCGTCGGCGACGTCTTCGACATCCTGTTCATCCTCGCCGCGATGCTGTGGTTTGACGTGCGTCTGACCGCGATGAGCCTGCTCGTCGCGCCGTTCATCGTGCTGCTCGTCAACCTGTTTCGCCGCCGCCTGCGCTTCTACTCGACGGAAATCCGCCGCTCCATGTCGGCCGCGTCCGGGCACTTCCAGGAAGCGCTGGCCGGCGCCCGCATCGTGCAGTTGCACGGTCGGGAAGAGGCGACGCTCGACGAGTACCGCAGCTTCAACTTCCGCTACCTCGACGCCTACCGCATCTCCAACTGGTACGACGCCTCGCTCTACGCGGTCATGGACGGCGTCGCCGGGCTCTGCATCGCCATCTTGCTCGGCTACGGCGCTGGCCGCGTCGTCAGCGGTTTGGGCACACCGGGTCTCTTGATCGCGTTCATCCAGTACATCCAGCGGGTCTTCGTGCCGGTCCGCGAGCTCTCCGGCAAGGTCGCGACGATTGAACGCGCGCAGGCGGCGCTGGAGCGGATCTTCGGCCTGCTGGATGAAGCCGTGCCGCTGCCGTCTGGCGACCAGATCCCGGCGCAGATCGCCGGCCGCGTGCAGATCGATCACCTGAATTTTGGCTACGGGCCGCAAGTGCAGGCGTGCGCGGACGTGTCGCTGACGGTCGAACCTGGCCAGGTCGTCGCGCTGGTGGGCCAGACCGGATCGGGCAAGTCGACGCTGGTCAAGCTGATCGCGCGGATGTACGACGCGCCGCCGCGGTCGATCTTCGTCGATGGCGTCGCCGTGGAAGATTGGCAACTGCAGGCGCTCCGCCGGGCGATCGGCGTGGTGCAGCAGGACGTGATGCTGTTCTCCGGCACCTTTGCCGACAACGTTTCTCTCGGCCGCGCCGGCATCACGCGCGAGGCGATCGAGCAGGCGGTCGAGGACGCGCAGCTCGCGCCCAAGGTCGCGCGCCTGGGCGGGCTGGACACGGTGCTGAGCGAAAATGGCGGCAACCTGTCCTCGGGTGAGCGGCAACTGCTGTCGATCGCGCGGATTCTCGCCGCCAATCCGCCGATCGTCGTGCTGGATGAAGCGACGGCGTCGATCGACACCGAGACCGAGCAGGCCGTGCAGCGCGCGCTGGAGCGGGTGTTTCAGGGCCGGACAGCGATCGTCGTGGCGCACCGCCTCTCGACGATCCGCAAGGCCAACCGCATCGTCGTCATGGAACGCGGGCGGATCGCGGAGTCCGGCACGCACGAGGCGCTGATGGCGCAGTCCGGCCTGTACGCGCACCTCGTGGAGTCCGCGCAAGAATCGCAGCGCCTCCTCGGCTGACGCTTGCGGTCGATCGCCCGGTCCGCGACACTCCGCCCCCGCGCATCCCTGCGCACGAGAACACCATGGCCACCGATCAACCGCAGAAACTGTTCAAAGCCCAGACCTTGAAGGGCTTTCGCGACTACATGCCGGAGCTCATGGCGCCGCGCCAGGCGATGATTCGCCTGATTGAAGCGACGTTTGAGCGCCACGGTTTCCAGCCGCTGCAGACGCCGGCGCTGGAGTATCTGGAAACGCTGGCGGGCAAGTACGGCGAAGAAGGCGACAAGCTGTTGTACCGCTTTCAGGACCACGGCGAGCGCCACGTCGCGCTGCGCTACGACCTGACGGTGCCGCTGGCGCGCGTGGTGGCGGAGCACCGCAACGAGATCCAGCTGCCGTTTCGCCGTTATCAGGTCGCGCCGGTGTGGCGCGCGGACAAGCCGCAGCGCGGTCGTGTTCGCGAGTTTTTCCAGTGCGACGCGGACATCGTCGGCGTCAATTCCGCGATCGCCGATGCGGAGACGTTGATTACCGGCCTTTCCGTGTTGCAGACGCTGGGCATTGACGGCGCGGTGTTGCACTTGAACCACCGCGACGTGCTGTTTGGCCTGATCGCGGCGGCGGGCGTGACGGAGAAAGCCCAGCAGATCGCCTGCATTCGCGCGATCGACAAGCTGGACAAGATCCCGGCCGCGGCTGTGCAGACGGAGATCGAGACCGGGACGGGCGTCGATGCGGAAACGGCCGGTCGGGTCGTCGGGCAGTTCCTCCACGGGGCGATGACGATCGCGAGCGTGGCAGATCAGTTGAGCGCGGCGGGCGTCGACACGGCGGGCCTGGACCGTTTGCGCGAAGTGCTCGCTCTCGTCAGCGCGGCGGGCTTGGGCGACCGCATCCGCTTCGACCCCACCATCGCCCGCGGCCTCGACTACTACACCGGCATCATCTACGAAACGCGGCTCACGGATCCGCGCGTCAAAGGCATCGGCGCTGTCATGTCTGGCGGTCGCTACGACGGCCTCATCGGCCTTTTCACCAAGGAAGCGATCCCGGCGGTCGGCATCAGCCTTGGCCTCGATCGCCTGTTGGCGGCGATGCAGGAGTTGGAGCTTGTCAGCAAGGACAGCCACGCGGTGCAGGTCTACGTCACGGTGTTCAGCGAAGCGCAGGCAGTGACGGCGATCCAGTTGGCACGGCTCTTGCGTCAAGCGGGGCTGCGCGCGGAGCTGGATCTGGCGGGCGGCAAGCTCGGCAAGCAGCTGGAACGCGCGAGCAAGCGCGGTGCGCGGCTGGCGGTGATGGTTGGGCCGGATGAGGCGACGGCGGGCACGGCGGTGCTCAAGGACCTCCGCGACGGCGCGCAACAGACAGTCACACAAGAGGATTTGGCCAGAACTGCCGGCGCGCTTCTGGCTGTTTGACGCGCCTCTGACGCACCGCGTCGTGACGCGGGCTGTCACAAATGCCGTTTTTTGTCACCAAAACCCCGCAAAACTTGCGGAGATCCGCGGTCGTGGCGCCGGCTGGCGACAGCCAAAATACGGACAATGTGATACAGATCAGCGACTTGATGGATTCCAGCGGCACTTGGCACAGACCGTGAATAAGGTGAGAGCGGGGGATCATCTCAAGCCCTCCGCTGAAACCCCGCCAGGGGAAGAAGCGGAGGGTTTGGGATTTTTGGGCTAGTTTTTTGCCGACAATCGCAAAACGAGGTCCCCAACACATGGCTCACTACACGCTCGTCATGGGCAACAAGAACTACTCGTCGTGGAGCATGCGGCCTTGGCTGGTCCTGCGCCATTTTGGGATTGCCTTTTCGGAACAGCTCATTCCACTCTTTGAGCCGGGCTACGACGCGGCCATCCGCGCGGTCTCGCCGTCCGGCAAGGTGCCACTGCTCGTCGACGGCGACCTGCAGGTTTGGGATTCGCTGGCGATTTGCGAGTACCTGGCGGAGCGTCATCCCGGTCTGTGGCCGCGGGACCCGGCGGCGCGCGCGATCGCCCGGTCCGTCAGCGCGGAGATGCATTCCAGCTTTCTGGCGCTGCGCATGAACTTCCAGTGCAACATCCGCCGCCGCACGCCGCGCGCTCCGACGCCGGAAGTGCAGGCGGACATCAACCGCATCGTCGCGCTCTGGACCGATTGCCGCGCGCGTTTCGGCGACGACGGTCCCTACCTGTTTGGCGCATTTTCGATCGCCGATGCCATGTACGCGCCGGTGTGCTTTCGTTTCCAGACCTGGGGCGTGCAACTTTCCGGCGCCGCGGGCGTCTACATGGCAACGATGCTGGCCACGCCGGCGCTGCAGGATCTCGCCCGTGATGCCATCGCCGAACCGTACCGCATTGGCAAATACGAATCGGACTGACCGCATGGACGCGGTGCGCGCGCTGCGTCACACTCGCCGCATGAGTGCGCGATCTTGGCTTTGTCTGCTGCTTCTGACGTCCGCTTGCGGCGCGGCGCAGCAGAATCGCAGCGCCGACGGGACGCTCCAGCGCAACGTGGTGGAGCTTGACCCGATCGAGATCCGCACCGATCGCAGCACCGGCAAGCCGCTGACCTACGTGCGGGACCACGACGCGCTTGTCGATCAGGCGATGGCCGAGTTCCACGCCGAGCACTGGGCGGACGCCGTCCGGCTCTTCGACATCCTGCTGCGCGAGTATCCCAATACGCCGGGGCTGGGCGCGATCGCCCACAATTGCGGGCTGGCGCTGCAAGCGATGGGACTGCACAAAGAAGCCGCGGGGCGATTTGCCACGGCGCGATTGCAAAATACCGGGACGCGCCATGCCCGCGACGCGCTGTTCCTGCAGGCGGAGAGCCTGGAGCTGGCGCACGATCCGACGGCGGCGGCAATGCTGTACCGCGACGCGCTGGAGGATCCGGCGACGCAGATGCAGATCGGCGGCGAGCTGGGCATCCTGGACGCGCTGGAAGCGGCGGCGCGCATGGGGCTGTGCTGGCGCGCGGCGGGCGAGATCAAGCAGGCGGATGACGCGTACCGGCGGGTTGAGAGGCTGTACAACGATCACCGCGACGTGCAGGTGGTGGGCGAATCCGAGTGGGTGGCGCGCGCGGCGTATGAGCGCGGCGAACTCTACCGCGAGCTCTTTGCCTCGATCCGCTTCAAGTTGCCGGTTGATCGCATGAAACGCGACCTGGAAGATAAGGCCAACCTGTTCCTGAAGGCCGAGAATTCCTACTACCACTGCGTGCGGCTGCACCACAAACAATGGTCGCTGGCGGCGGGACATAACATCGGTGGGCTGTACACGCGGCTGATCGACGACATCGACAACGCCGAGGTGCCGCCGGAGATCGGCGAGCAGTTGGCCGACGTGTACCGCGATGAGCTGTGGAACCATACGGAAAAGCTGGCGAAACGCGCGGTCATCATCTACCGCAAGAACATCGAGCTGGGCAAAACGCTGGGCGCTTCGGAATCGGATTGGGTGAGCAAGTCGGAGAACGGCCTGTCGCGCATGATGGAGACGATTGAGCGCAACCAGGCGCGGCGGGCGCGCTTGCTGCAGGTCGGCGCGATCCAGCCGCAGCCCAAGAAAGACGAGCCGCCGGCACCGGCGCCCTGAGGCAGCATGTCGGACACATTGCGCTTTATCCGCACGGATTCCCTGATGCAACCGGGCGGGCACAAGACCCACGGGAAGGTGCGGCGGGACGATCCGCGCATGGCGAGCCGGACGATTGGCCTGGACGCGGCGCCCGATCCCAATCTCGTGCGGGCGATCCTGCTGGGCGTGGCGGACGATCGCGGGGTCAAGCTGAACGGCGGTCGCCATGGCGCGTCGGATGGCCCGGCGAAATTCCGCGACTATTTTGCCCGCCTGCCCGCGCCGCCGGAATTTGGCCCGGATTCCGTGCTGTCCGCGGGCGACCTGATGGGCGCGGAGAACACGGGCGAGACGCACGCGCGCCTTGCGGAGATCATCGGCGTGCTGCGCAACCGCTTTCCGCTGGCGCGGCTTGTCGTCATCGGCGGCGGCCACGATCACGCGTATGGCGAAGTGCTGGGCCTCGCGCGCTGGCTCGGAGCCGGGCAGGTGGACGGGCGCGTCGCGGTGGTGAACGTCGACGCCCACGCGGACGTGCGGCCGCATACCGGCGAACCGCACTCCGGGACGCCGTTCCGCCGCCTGCTGCTGGATCCCGTGGCGCGGCTGGATGGCGCGAGCTTGGTCGAATGGGGCCTGCAGCGCGCCGCCAACGCGGTCGCCCACCTGCAGTTCCTCGAGGGCCAGGGCGCGCGCGCAGTGTTCTGGGACGATCTGCCGGACGGCGATCGCGCGGCGGGTACGGCCTTGACGGAGATCCTCGCGGCGCTCGCGGGCAGCCACGCGGGCCTGGCGCTTTCGGTCGATCTGGACGCGTTTCCACAAAGTTGCGCACCGGGTGTGAGCGCGCCGGGCGTCGTTGGCGTGCCGCCTGGAGCCGTACTGCGCGCCGCGGCGCGTCTGGGGGCGATGCCGTGTGTCACGCAACTGGGCATTTACGAACTGAATCCGCGGTTTGACGTCGACGGCGCCACCGCGCGATTGGCAGCGCGCATCGCGTGGAGTTACCTGACAGGACTGGCTTGACGTTGCTGCGCAGGCTTGCCAGCATTCGCGCCCCGGGCGGTGTACTTTGCACCGCGTTGCCAGAAAGGAATTGAGCCATGTCGACCACGCCCAAGTTCTGCCCCGAGTGCGGTGCACCTCTCAGTGAAGGCGCCAAGTTTTGCGCCGGCTGCGGTACTTCCGTTGCGGCCAACGCCAAGATTTCGGAGACGCCGGTGCCCAAGGCGGACGTGCTCGACGAGCCGGATCCGACGGATCACCACGCGCACAAGGCCAAGCACGCGGGTGGCAAGTTTGAGGATCCGCTGGCGCACTTGATGGACAAGGAAGACGAGGACGACCACTCCAAGGACCAACTCGATCGCGAGGATCGCCTGGAGATGCCGGAAGCGGATGTGCTGCCGGTCAAGAAGGCGCCGCCGATCGCCCTGATCGCCATGCTGGCGCTGGGTGCGCTGGTGTTGGGCATCATCGTCAAGATCTCGACGGACGAGGAGCTCTCATCGCGGCTCCAGTGCAACCTGCTGGGCAAAGCGGACAAGTGCATCACCGACGAAGACCGCCAAGCCGAGATCGAGCGCAAGGAGAAGGAAGAAGAGATCAACCTCATGACCGCGCGCTACGGCCAGTTTGACCTCAATTTCGACCCGCCGAAGGACACGTCGGTGCTCATCGTGCAGAAGCGCTATGAGGAAGATCGCTCGTCGTTTATCGCCCGCGTCAGCGGCAGCGTGCCGTGCAAGGCCCAGGCGGATTGCCCGGCCAACTACGAGTGCACCGGCGCCGAGGGCAACAAGAAGTGCATCGTGAAGGCCGGATCGGCCGGTGACAACCGCGTGCTCAAGACCAAGAAGGTCGGCGATTTCAAGCAGATGCCGAAGGCGGAAGATGGCACGTCCAAGGGCGTGATTTCCTTCATGACGGAAGACGCGTGGAAAGAAAAGCACGCGAACGACCCGGCGCCCACGCCGCCGCCGCCGCCCGCGCCGCCCAAGGCCGATGAACCGCCGCCGCCGCCGGCCGTGCCGCCGAGCCCGCCGCACGTCGGGCCGATTACGTGGGAGCCCAAGCCCAACAAGGAACTGCAGATGCCGATGTCGCTCGCGACGCTGCCGCTGCTTGAAAAAGAGCAGGAAGACGGCAACAAGAAGCGCCTGACTTGGGAAGACATCAAGAAGATCGAAGAGATGAGGAACACGCCCAAGAAGGATGCGGAGGGCAACGTCGTCAAGGATCCGGCGACGACGGTGAAGACCGTGGCGGTTTCGACGTGGGTGTATGAAATCGAGCTGACCGCGCCGGGCTACCTGCCGCGCAAGGTGCTGTTCTACGACGATCCGTCGCCGCCGGACCTGGACATCAAGAAGCTGGAGAAAGAGGGTTGGACGACCCGCAAGTTCAAGCGCACGCCGGACGGCAAGTACTTGATCGACAACGCCGCGTTTGACCTGACGCCGACGCCGCGCGTGCTGGCCAACCGCTACATGCAGTACACGCAGCAGTCCAAGTGCATGAAGGAAGCGCCGGAGTGGAAGGGCAAGCCGGATCAGGGCAAGAAGGATTCCGACGATCTGCTCTGGGAACAGCTGATGTTCACGAAGGAAAAACGCGAGATCGCGCTGAAGCTGGAAGACGATCCGGAGTTCAAGGCGTGGCGCGACCTGATCATGAAAGACTACAAGTGCCCGAAGGCGAATTGATGGCCCCTGGGGCATGAGCCTCGCCGCCGCCGTTCGTCACGCGATTCTTGCCGAACCCGGCGCTTGGGCGTACCGTCAAGCGATGCGCGTTCTCGCTGACCAGCGCTTTTTGCCAGTCAAGCCCTTGAGAGTGCTGGCGTTTTGCCTTGTCCTGAGCCTGTCGACGCCGGCCTTTGCCGCAGACCTGGACGACGAGGACGAAGCCGTCGCGCTCGAGGCTGAGGCACCCGCTGACGCTGCCCCTCCCGCGCAAGTGTCGACTGAAGGCCTCTATGATTTCAAGACCTTGAACGGCGAGGATCCGCGCTACGCGGCGCTCTTCGAAGCGTTTCGCAAGCGACAGTACGGCCAGGCGGTGACGCTGAGCCACGAAATCCTGCGATCGCCGCTGCGCAATCCCATGCAAACGGCGGTTGTGACGCTGCAGGCGATGGCGCTGGAGGCGCAGAAGGACTGGCACGGCGCGCAGGCGGCGTGGCAGCGGCTGGCGCAGTCCGGACCGATGGCGCAGCGGGCGCGGCGGCACCTCGCGGAGCTGGCGTTGAAGCGCAAGGACGAGGACGAGGCGCTGGCGCAGCTGGCGGCGATCGCGCCGTGGCATGTCGATCGCGACGCGGCGACGCTGGAGATGGCGGCGCTGGAGCTGGCGCGTGGCCAGACGGGACCGGCGCGCGACGCCTTGGATCGGATCAAGCCTGACGCGTTGGCCAAGCCGTTGCGCGCGTGGTGGTCGCTGCTGGAAGGCCAGGTCGCGCAGCGCGCGGGCAAGACGGAGTTGGCGACGCAGCGGCTGCGCGAGGCGTGGCAGCTGGACATCGAACCGACGGCCCATGAGGCTTTTTCGCTGCTCAAGGCGCTGGATGCCGCGCCCAGTGCGGCCGACCAAATCGAGCGGATCCTGCGGCGGCAGTCGAGCAAGGAAACCGAGCTGCGGGCGTGGCTGCGCGAAGCGGAGAGCGTGACCGAGGATGGCGACGGCTTGCGGCTGTACGTGACCGGCGCGCTGAAGGCCCGCGAGAAGAACACCCGGCCTCAGGCGATTGCGCTCCTGAAGCAGGCGGTCGAGAAGCTGGGCGATCCGGTGCAGCAGGCGCGCGCCCTGCTCGTGCTCGGTGACGCGGTGGGCAAGGCGGGCGACGACCATGCGGCGATCGCGATCCTGGAACGCATCGCGCAGCTGCCGGCAGGCGACGAAACGCAGGCGCGCGCGCTTCAGCGGCTGCACAAGCTCTACGCCAACGTCGATGAGCCCAAGCTGGCGGCGGAAGCCCTGCAGAACGTGCTCGCGCAGCACCCGGCGGCGGAGGAACGCGAGCTGGTGCTGTGGAACCTCGGCTTCACGGAGTTCCGCGCCAAGCGGTGGCCGGAAGCGCTGCAGCATTTCGTCCAGCTCGACAAGGATTTTGGTCACCTGTGGACCGGCTCGTGGCAGTCCTGGCGCGCCAAGGCGCTGTACTGGCAAGGCCGCACGCTGGCGCAGATGGGCCAGAAGGACGCGGCGCTGGATGCGTGGACGACGGTCGCGCAGACCTACGCCCAGACGTATTACGGTGTGATCGCGCTGGATCGGATGCGGGAAATGCGGCCGGATCGCGCGACACGGGTTCAGGGGCCGCCGCCGGGGCCGGCTGATGGGTCGTCGGTGCAGGCGCTGTCGCTCGATCGCCTGCGCGTGGCGCGGCATCAAGCGCTGGATGAAGCGGCGCTGCTGGTGCGCATGGGCTTGCACAGCGAGGCCAAGACGCTGCTGCGCGATGGCCTGTCCCGCGGGCTGCCGCGCGATGGCGTGCAACTGCTGGCGACGCTGTACGATCTCGAAGGGCACAAGAAGGCGGCGTACGCGGTCATGGAGCGGCACACGCGGCGCGCGGCGCGGCCGGACGATTCGACCGCGGGCATGTGGCGGCAGAGTTTTCCGCGGGCTTTCTATCCGGAGGCAGAGAGCGCGGCGAAGACCGCTGACATTTCAAAAAGCTTCCTGTACGCCATCATGCGCCACGAGAGCGCGTTTGTGCCGACCGCCGTGTCCAAAGCGGGCGCGTATGGCCTCGTGCAACTGCTGCCGTCGGCGGCGCGGATGATCGCGGGCGTCTATGACCTGCCGGCGCCGGGCGTGGGCGGGCTGAAGCGGCCGGAGACCAATCTGCACATCGGCGCGCTGTACCTGACGCAGCTGCTGGGCTTCTACCGCAACAACCAGGCGCTGGCGGCGGCGGCGTATAACGCCGGGCCGTACGCGGTTCAGGCGTGGGTCAAGAAGGCGGGGACGCAGCCGACGGACGTGTTTGTCGAGGCGATTCCCTACCCGGCCACGCGCGCGTACGTGATGCAGGTGACCGCGACCGCGCAGACGTACGCGTGGCTGTACCCGGAGTGGCAGGAAATCCAGCGCGACTTGCTGTCGCGGCCGACGAAGTTGCCCAGCTCGCTGGGGCCGTTCCTCGCCAAGCCGGGTGCGAGCGCGGCGCTGGTGAATTGACCGAACGCACAGCCGCCCGGACGCCAAGTCCCCGTTGCTCTAGAAGCTGTACAGCACGCTAAAGCTCAGCGCGCCAAAATCATCCAGCGTCTGCGTCTTGACCAGCCCCGTGTTCTGGATGTCGCGCACGCGGCGGCCGATCGCGAAGCCGTAGTCGATGCGGATTGGAATTTGCCCGGACAGCAGCCAGCGCAGGCCGACGCCCACGCCGTGGCGGATGCTCGTGGGGTAGAATTCTGAGCCCGTGTCAGCGATCGCGCCCCAATCCCAGAAGCCGGCGCCCCACACGCCGCTGTCGCGCAGGATCGGGAAGCGCAGTTCGGTGGAGCCGTTGACGATGAAGTTGCCGCCCTGCTTGGTGTGGTACGCGTCGCCGTTGGACGAGACCGGCAGACCGGATTTGTCGAGCGACTTGGTCGTGCCGTCGGCCAGGTACTCCTTGACCGCGAGATCGGCGTACCCGCGCAGGCCCTGGATTCCGCCGAGCTGGAAGCGCGCCCAGTCCGGCAGGTCGGCGGTCTCCGAGCCGAGCTGGGTCGATCCGCCGGCGTGCACAAGCAGCGCGAGGACCGCCATCTGCCCAAACGGGATGAAACCCTTGGCAGACGCCTCGTATTTCAGGTAGTTGCCGTGCTCATACAGGCCGATGAGGTTGGGATTCGGACTGCTGACGACCTGCTTGTAGGCGTTGATGTACTGCAGCGAACTGCTCAAGTAGAAGCCGCGCGTCGGATTGAGCGGGCTGTCCGTGCGGTCCCACGTCAGCGTCGGGCTGATCTGGAACTGCGGCTCCAGGCGAAAGCCGTTGTCAGGCGTCGTCACGCTGGGCAGGCGGGTGCGGATGAAGCCGGCGTCGAACGCGAGCGCCAGCGCGACCTTGCCGAAGCGCCGCGCCAATTGCACGAGCGCGCCGGTGCGATCCAGATCCACAACGCCGCTGGCGTAGTCGTGAATGAAATACGGCGCGGTGAGGTTCAGCGTCACGTCTGAACCAAAGAGGCGCGAGTCGGAGTACGTCGGCGTGAAGGAGAGCAGGCGAATTGTGTCGAGGACCGTCTGTTGATCGCACGCGATGATGCCTTCCCCGCACGTGGGCGAGCGCGCGAAGCCGACCTTGAGCGGAATGCGCATCTGCTTGCCGATGCCGAAGAAGTTGCGGTTGACCCACGCCGCCTCGCCGGTGAGCAGCAGGTTGGGCAGGTTGAGCGTCATGCCCTGGTTGTAGGCGCTGGCCGCGCGATCGCCCGCTGCGGACGCTTGCCCGACGGCGTCCAACAACGGCGCAACTGTCCGCTCCGTGGCCGAGTGCGAGGCGTTGATCGTCTGCACGCCGACGGCGTACTCCATCCAGCGGAACGAGTTCTCGGCCACCTGCACCACAACGCCGAGGCGCTGGCGCGGCGGCGTCTCGTCGTCGCCGATGTAATCAAACGTCACTTGGCCAAACAGCCCGAGGTTGCGCAGTCGCCGTTGGGACTCAAACAGCGTCGCCGCCGAGAACGCTTGGCCGGACTTCGGCATGTCGCGCAGGATCACGTTGATGTTGGTCTCGAAGTTGCCGCGCACGAACACTTCGCCGATCTCGACGCGCTCGCCCTCCTCCACGTGCAGGCGCACGTCCACGGTCTCCGCGCGCATCGCCTCAAATGTGCACGCGGTCTCCGGACGGTCCGGGCTGTGCGCCGTGCAGAACGCCGAAATCCGCGCGCGAAAGAAGCCCGTGTTCTTGTACTGCTGATCCACTTGCGACACGGCTTGGTTGAGCAGGTCGACGCTGACAACCTGGCCAGCCTCGAGGGCCAGCGCGCGGCGCACCTCGCGTTCAGCCAACTCGTGCGTGCCATCGACCGACAGGGCGCCCAGGTGCGTGCGCAGACCCGGGCGCACCGGCACTTCGATGTAGACAAAATCCTCGCCCGCCGGCCGTCGGATGCGAAAGCCTTTGTCTTTGTACAGATAGTCGTAGCGTTCGCCCTGTGGCGTCACGGTCACCAGCCGCTGATAACCGGTCGTCGTGGTCACGCCCTCAGGCAAATGCAGGTCGTAGCCGAACGTGAAATAGCCCGCCGCCATGTACGATTGCCGCAGCGCGTCCAGATCGGCGAGCAGTTGGTTGATCTGCAGGAAACCGCCGGTGTTCAGCAGGTCGTACGCCTTGGTCGCCATCACCGACTTCATCTGGTCGATGTCCAGGCTTTCCCCGCCAGGAAACTGGATGCCGCGAATCTGCGACACGAAGCCGGTGGTGACGTAGTACGTGATCGCCGACTCGACCTGGTGATCCAGCGGCGGCGGAACGGGCCGCAGGTCGAGGCGCACGTCGGCAAACAAGTAGCCGCGGTTCTCCAGCACGCCCGCCAGCGCGGTGCGGCCGCGGTCCGCTTCTTCAAACTCGAACAGGCCGGATTCGCCAAACGGCAGCGCGTCGTACAGCGCCTGATCGTCGTCCTGCGTCACGAGGTGAAAACCCGACTTGTCGTACTGGCCCGGCTCTTCCCGCACGTAGACCCGCAGCAGGTGGCACCGTCCCGGCCGCACCGTGATGTCGACGATGTTGTCCTTGGGCTCCGGAATTCCGACGTTCGGATTGCCAAAACCGAGCCGCCGCAAGTACGTGCGGATGTTGTTCTTGGCCTTGTTGGCCGCGCGGCGCGTAAACACTTCCACGTTCTGCAGCTCGGACACGTCCCGGATCGCCCGCTCGCTGACTTTTGGACACACGAGGCCCGCGTGTTCCTCCGCGTCGCTGGGCGGCGCCAGCGGCTCCAGGCGAAAACGCGTCGCCGCCACGCGCTGCTTGATGCCTTCGTCGATCGCCAGGATCAGGCGGAGCTCATTGGGCCGCCCGCCCGCGAACGGCACCGCGGCGATCTCGACTTTGGCGGCATCAAATCCGTAGCGCTGGTAGAGGCCTTCGATCGCCGTGCGCTGGAGCGTGAGCGCGTGGCTGCCGTCCAGCGTTTCCGGGTTGAGGATGTCGCCCGGGCGGATCACGAGCTTGGCGCGCAGTTCGTCCTCGAACACCGCAGCGTTGCCGGCAAAATCGACGCGCCGCACGAAGTGGTTGCCCTGCACCGTCCAGTGGATCTGCGCGTGATCGTAGCCGTCGACCTGGCAATCGACCTGCACCGTGGCGAAGAAGCCGAGCTGCATGACCCGCGACGCCGCCCGGCTCAGCACGCCGCGCGTGACGATGCCGCCCAGGCGCAGGTCCATCAGCGACTCGATCTGCTTGCGGTCGTCCTCCTCTTCACAGCGCGTGCCGACGCAGCCTTGCCAGTGCAGGCCGCCGATCGGCCGTTTCAAGCAGCGTTGTTCGCTCTCCACTGCGCCGCTCTGTTTGACGGCCGCCGCATGCTGGGCAGTTTCCGCCGCAGCGCTTGGATCGTGCGGCAACTCGGTCTCCGTCGCCGTCCGCGGCAAGGTCGCCGGGGAAGCCGCGCCCGGCATCGGCGGATTCGCCGCCCACGCGGCATCCGGCCACAGCGCAGCCAGCGCGATCGCCCAAAGGACGAGCCGCGCGCGTGGCGTCTGCTGCAGGTTGTCGCGGGCCATTTCCGTCACTTTACTCCAGCGGCTGCTTGTACTTGATTTTGAACTCGTAGACTTCGGTCGGAATCGTCGCGCCTTGACTGAATTGCTGCGCCTTGCGCCACAGGCCATCCGCGCTCAGGCGATCCGTCGCGCGGAAGTTGAAATTGACGTTGTAGAGCCGGTCCAGGCCGCCCGTCCGCACGCTCGTCGTCACGCTGATCTGGTTGCCGAGCTTCTTGGAGCCGCTGGCGCCGACGTTGCCCGCAGCGTCGAAGTAGAAGTTGAACTGATCAAAGACCGAGTCGATGCCCAGCAACTTCTGGAACGGCTTGAGGAGCGACGGACCGAGGTCGCCAAGCAGCGCGGCGGACGAAATGGGCGGTGCGCCGGAACTGCCGGTGTCCGCGCATTTGCGGTTGGTCAGGATGAGGCACTGCACGTCGGCCGGTGAGTCGCCTTTGTTGTCGGAGAAGCGCAGGTCCTCGGCTTTGGCGTCGCCCGTCAGGATGCCAGAGTAGCCGACGGACACGAGCACGATGTCCGTGAAGCCCTGATTGTCGGTGTTCAGATCCGCGCCGATGCCGGAAGTGGCGGAGCTTGCGCTCTGGCCGCTCTTGGTGATCGCCGCGCGGATGTCGGCGTCGATGTACGGCCGCGTCGGATCGCCCTGGAAGTCGAGCCAGAGGTGGTCGACGTCAAACACGAGCCGGTTGATGTCGTACGTGATCTTGCTGTCGCTCGTCGCGGCAATCCGCGCGCGGCCGACGATGTTCATCTTGGGGATCGTGCCGGTGACCTTCAAGCCTTCGGTCTCGACGACGGCGTCCACGCGCGCGAACGGGATCCGGCTGGAGACGTCAATGTTCTGGGCGTTGATGCGCAGGTCGAAGTTGATCTCGTTGATCCACGGCATCGTCTCCGTGATCGGCTTGGAGAACTGGTCGACCTGCCGGTCCGTGACGCCGCTGACCACGCCGGAGATCCGGTCGAAGTTGCGGTAATACGAGCCATCGGGAATGTCGACGCGGCCGGAGAGCGTCATCTTGCGGCGCGCGGGCCGGTCGAGGTCCGTGCCGACAAACCGCAGCTGCGGCGACAGCGAGATGGAATACTCCTTGGGCACCGCGAACGGAATGCTCGTGCCATTCAGCGTGAAATCGACGTCGTGCGGCGCGAGGTGGTCGAGCGTCACCGAACCAAACGCGTCGAATTGGCCATCGTCGATCGCGCCGGACAGCCGGAGGTCGGGATTGGACGGGATCGTGACGACCATCTGGCCCTTGATGATGTCGCCGTTGTTGTCCCGCGCCGGCCGGATGGCCAGTTCGCCGCCTTCGTCGATGATGATGTCGTGGCCGAAGTGCCGCGGCGTGACCTGACCCGCGCGCGTCCGCAGCCGGCCTTCCATCGCGAGCGCGTCAAAAGCACCTTCCAGCCGCAGATAGCCGCGGCCAGCCTGCGTCGTTTCCAGGCACGCCGCGGATTCGTCGTCCAACGCGTGCTCCCAGGGCAGGATGTCCAGCATCAAGTCCATCGACGCCATCGAATCGCTGAGCCCACCGACGCGCGGCACGTCGATCGTCCCCGCCATGTAGGCCTTGAGCGACGGCGGATCCTTGTTGGCCGGCAACGTCAGGACGCCGCACAGCTCCAGCGGCTCCCGGCCGAGGTCAAAATACACGGAATCCAGCGTGACCCGACCTGGCGTCACGGTCACCACGCCCGGTGAAGTATTGGTCAGCCCCGGCGCACCGGCGCCAAAATCCAGGGCCAGACCGCGCGGCGGGAGCGTGGCGCGCACCGTGTACAGCGTCGCGCCCGGCCGCAGGTCCACGTGCGCGAGCGCATCGGCGGACACGTGCGCCTGCATCCCCGCGGGCGGCGGCATCCCGATGAGCGCGAACACGTCGACCAAATCCGGGATGTCGATGTGCACGTCGATTTCGACCGGTTTCACGCCGTCAAAACGCATCTCCGAGCCGTCCAGCAGGCGAAAGCCCGGAAAGAACCGCGCGCTGGAAAAGACGGCCGGACCCTGCGGCTGCTTGTCGATCCGCAACTCCGCGTCCTGCAAATGGATTGTGTCGTAGGTCAGGCCGACGATCTTGAGCGCGGATTGGACCGCGAATTTCTGCTGCGTGCCCCACAGCCGCAAGTCACCGCCGACGGATCCGCCGAGCGGAAGGTCCGTCAGCATGTGCGAAAGCTTGCCGAACGGCGTTTGCGGCAGGTTGAGCGCGAAATCGAACTTGCTGAACCGCAAGTCCGTATCGACCGTCGCCGTCGCCCACTCCTGCGTCACCAACTGGACCTCCAACGGCGCGACGTGCAGGTGCCCCTCGTGGCTCTTGATGTGCGCCTTGATGCGCGGGAACGATTCGGTGGCGACGGTGAAATCCTTGATGCTGGCGTCGCCCAGCAGGGTCAGCGAAGTCAACGGCCGCAGGAGGTCCACATCGACGGTGGCGTTGGCCAACGACACCGAACCGCCCAGCGCCGCGGTATTCGGCCCAAAGAGCGCCATCAGCTTGCCGAGCGCCAGGTCCTTGATCTGCAAATGGCCGATCTTCAGGCGCTTCTGCCGGAGCGCGTTGCCGGCCGCGCCGTTGAACAAATCGAGGGAAAAGTCGCCGCTGACCGTGCCGAGGATGTCGCCGCGGGTGTCGAGGTCGTCCAGGTACAGCACGCCGTGCTCCAGCCGAACGGCCGCGCTCAGCATCGCGAGCGTCAGGTCCAGAGGCCGGTGGTTCAGCATCCCGTGATAGCCGAGGTTGCGCGCCGCCAGCTTGCCGTGGAGGCCGGGACTGACCGTTCCGCCATCCACTTCGGTGTCGAAAATGCGCACCGATCCCGTCACCGCATCGATGCCAAAAGGCGCCAGCAAGCGCCGCAGGCTGGCGATCTGCGCCGAGAGCCGCAAGTTGCTGTCGTCATCGCCCAAATGGATGTAGCCGTCGGCGCGCAGCCAGTCGCCGTCCTTGTGTTCGATCTCGCTCAGCGTCGAATCAGGCCCGCCGCGATCGTAGATCAGCACATTGCCCAGGCTGGCGCGCTGCTCGCACTCGTCGTTGGTCGCGTAGCCCAGCCGACCGGTGACGTGCACGGCGTCCATCGCCTCATCGGCGCGTTCAGCGCGCGGGTCGTGCTCGGCGGCCTCCGTCACTTCGTCGGGCAGCGGATTGGCGATCGTCAAATGGCTGTCGAGCGCCACGTCCAGCACCATCGGCAGATCGCAGTCCGATTGCGGATCCAGGCGCACGCGCACGCCCGCGTCAACTTCGCCGGACAGCCGCCCGGAGATCTGCTCGACGAGCGTCCCGTGCATCGCCACCGCTTCGCTTTGCAGGATCGGACCCGGCCGCACGTCCGCGATGGTGAAATGGCCGTCAACGGCATGCGTCGGCTCGCCAAGCTGTTCGGGCGGATCGCACGCGTCGTTGTTCTCGCCCAGGCACTCGGGCGGCGCGCTCGTCAGCATCCGGTACCGCACATGGTCGGATTGGATCGAGCCGCCATACGCGTCAATCCACAAGTCGCGGCCATCTACAGTGACCATCGCCTGACCGGGCAGGGACGCATGCACCTCGACCTGCGCGGCGACGTGATCGGCGTCGAAGCCGGCGATCTTGCCCCAACCGACGGTGTGCGCGAACGCCGAGAACCCCGCTTGCGGATCGACGCGGAAACGGCCCTGCGCCAGCGCGGCGCAGTCGAACTTGTCGCCGAGCAGTTGGCCGAGGAAGGACCAGCGCGTCGACGTCGCGATGTCGGCGTCCCGGCCCTCGACGATGACTTCTGGCGTGAGCGCGATCGAGAGGTCGAGGCCTGTCACGGTCGCGTCGGGCAACTGCGCGTCGTACCAATGCTTCATCCCCGGCATCTGGACCGACGCGCTCCGCACCTGCACCTCCGTCAAATCGCCGGTGACCACACGCACTTGCACGGCGCCCGTGCCAAATTTGGGCAGGCGATCAATCGCGGACGGGGCCACGTCGACTTCGGTCGCCGCAAGATCCTGCACTTGCCAAGCCACCTGCGCCGCACCGTTCCCCGGCACGCGGACCTGCACCGAGCCGCGCAGGCGAATCCCCGCCGCGCGCAGGGCAATCGCTGGCAGGTTCATGCGATAGCGGCCGCCTTCCAATTTGATGCGCTGGATATCGACGCGGATGGTTGGACCGGGCTCCGGCGACGGCGGCTTGTCGGGATCGCCGAACGCCATGGGCAGCAACAGTCGGCCAAACCGATCCTGCTCGATGTAGACTTCCGGATCGGTCAGTTTCACGCGGTCGAACCACAGCGGGATTTCGCGGCTGCCGTGCATCAGCGTGTTGACAAGCTTCAGCCAGTCGAGCTGCACGTCCAGGGCGCCGGCGGCGATCACCGGACGACCGGACGGCTCCGCGATGTGCACGCCGCGCAGGCGAATCCGCCCCGGCGACGGTCCCCACTGCAGCGCGGCGATGTCAAAAGTGCCGGGCAGCGCCTTGGACAGGATGCCGCCGACGATCCCCGCCGCCGACGGCGAATTCAGCGCCAGATACAGCAGCAGCACGAGGGATGCCAGTCCCACGGCAGTCTGCAGGATGACGAGGTAGACCGAACGGCCGAGCCTGCGCAGGAAGCGGCGAAAGCGCGGGGCACGGCTCATGCGCGCTCCCACGGTGCGCGATGCGCTTGGATCCGAGGGCGCATGCATGCGCGCGAGGCGGCTTGTTGTGGCTGGCGGTGGGCAGGCGAAAGTCGCATCGCCCGTCAGTGTAGTGCCCAAAGCCCGGCGCGGCTAGAATCCGCGTGTTTGTCGCAACAGCGGCGCGCGACCGACTGGCTTGGTGGCGCCCGCGAGAGTTGTTGCCCAAGTGTACGGCGGCCCGTATACTGAGCGGGAAGGTCTGGCATCGGGCTGGGCTCACCGGCAACTTTGCGTTTGGTTTGGCGTTTTCTGCCCACAGGGGCCGAAAATTGCGGATTGGCCGCGCAAAAAGGACTTGCAGCGATGTCGCAGTTTCTCCCCCGACTGACCGCGCCTTCGAGCCGTAAGCCCGCGTTGTGCGTTGGCTTTGTGGCGATTTGTCTGGCGTTCGCGGCCTGTTCCAGCACCCCCGGCGCGATCGACGACGGTGCGAACACCGACATCAAGTTCGACACGAACAAGTCCGAGATCAAGGATGGCGATGCCGTTTCTGACCTCGGCGACGGCGGGTTGAGCGACGCGGCCGATGTCAGCACCGACGCGACGACCGCGGTGCTCCCGGGCGAATTCAGCGCGCCGTGCAAGGACGACACCGTGTGCAACAGCGGTCTCTGCGTCCAGGCGTACGGCGGCAAGATCTGCAGCCACTCGTGCGACACCGCCGACTGCGAGCCGGGCTTTTCCTGCCAGCAAGTCACGTCCAACGGTCAGGACCAGATCTACGCGTGCGTGCCGAAATTCAAGCATTTGTGCGAGCCGTGTGGCGAAAACAAGGACTGCAACGATCCCGGCGAGACCAACAACGTCTGCATCAGCTTTGGCGAGACCGGCGCGTTCTGCGGCGCGACGTGCGATCCGACGTCCAGCGATTGCCCACAGGGCTACCAGTGCCAGACCGTCGTCAACCCGGCGACCGGCGCCAAGATGAGCCAGTGCAAGCACCAGGGCATCTGCGAGTGCAGCAGCAAGGCAATCCAGCTCGGTTTGTCGACGAAGTGCTCGGTCACCAACGAGTATGGCAAATGCTCCGGCGTGCGGCAGTGCGGCGTGGACGGCTTGGCAGAGTGCAGCGCCGCGGTGCCCAACACCGAGGAATGCAACGGCATTGACGACGACTGCAACGGCATCACGGACGACATCTCGTTGGCCAACGCCAAGTGCAAGATTCCGCTCAACGAGTTCAACGTCGGCAACACTTACTGTTACGGCAAGCTGACCGAATGCACCAACGGCGTCGCCAAGTGCGACGGCAAGCCCGCGGCGCCGGAAGCCTGCAACGGCCTCGACGACAACTGCGACGGCCAGACCGACGAAGGCTTGTGCGAAGATGGCGACCCGTGCACCAAGGACACGTGCAACACCGACGGCTCGTGCCAGCACGTGCAGTTGGGCGGCATGGCGTGCGACGACGGCTCGATCTGCACGCAGACCGACAAGTGCCTGAGCGGCAAGTGCGTCGGCGGCAACAACATGAACTGCGACGACAACGACCCGTGCACAACGGACAGCTGTGACCCGTTCACCGGCTGCGTCCACGTCAAGGCGTCCGATGACACGCCGTGCGCCGACGATGGCGTCGCGTGCACCTTGGACGTGTGCAAGACCGGCGCGTGCAAGCACATCGTCACCGACAGCCTGCCGTGCCAGAGCGACGGCGAGCAGTGCACCGACGACGTGTGCGTGGCCGGCGTCTGCAAGCACATCAGCAGCAGCAAGCCGTGCGAAGACGGCAACTCGTGCACCGTCGGCGATGTCTGCTCGGGCGGCAAGTGCTTGAGCGGCAAGACGCCGAGCTGCGACGACGGCAACCCGTGCACGATCGACAAGTGCGATCCGAACATGGCGGACGGCTGCGTCCACGAAAACAATGACTTCGCCGCGTGCACCTCGACGTCGACGGAGTGCCCGATCGGCCAGTGCGCCGGCGGCCAGTGCTTCCCGCAGCCGAACAAGACGTGCTCGACGACGGTCAAGCTCGATCTATGTCAGGACCAGACCATCGCGGGCGTGTGCACGTCGGCTGGCAAGTGCGTCCCGACCCAAAAATCGCAGCCATTCTCCTGTGGTGGCGCGTCATGCAAGAGCATCTGTGTCACCTGCGTGATTCCCGTGTGTCTGGACTTCTTGCTGTCCACGCCGTAGGGCTGGTCAGATTCCCGCCGCGCCTTTGATCCCCCCAGGCGCTGCTGACAACCGAGGGTGACGCTGCGGCTGTGCGCCGAGGCTGCTTCACCACGTCGGAAGTTTATTCCCAAGAACTTGCCCGGTTGTGGCAGGCTCTGATAAGGTAGCATGAATGTGCGTGCCCTTTGGGGGCAATGCCATTGCAGCGGCCTGTTGGTCTCGTGACGTCGAAGAATCCCCGGGGGGAGGAACCTATGCGCAAATCCACACTGATTTTGAGTGCTTGTCGTCTCGTCTCTGGCGAGGAGTCGAGGGTTCACACTTCTTCTCGATCGGCGGCTTGGCTGCTTACGCTCTCGCTCGCTTTGGCGCTGGGTGCATGCGGCACCAAGACCACCGCGACCGATGACGCGACAATCGAAGGCTCCGACACGACGGATCAAGCCGACGGCATCAGCGACGACGGCGACACCGGAAACCCGGACATCAAGACCGGCGACACGACCGACAAGGACTCCAAGGACACGACCGACACCGGTCCCGTGGCGTGCACGCCCGCGACCGTGAAGGCCGACTGCCAGGACAAGCTCGGCGATCCCGACCCCTGCCACGTGTGGAGCTGCGCGACCGGCACCTGCGACGGCAGCAGCACGCCCGCCAAGGCCGGCACTGCTTGTGACGACGGCAAAGCCTGCTCGGCTGGCGACAAGTGCGATGCCGCGGGCGCCTGCCAGGCCGGCACCGATGCCAACTACGGCAAGGACAAGGACGGCAAGACCAATACCTGCCTGCTCTGCCTGTGCGCCAACAACGCGGACGGCACCTGCGCAAACATCACGACCGCCAGCAACACCAAGTGCGATGACGGCAACGCGTGCACGTCCGGCGACTCCTGCCAAGCGGGCGGCGTGTGCCTCGGCGCCGCCAAGCTCTGCGACGACCCGACGACGACCTGCTACAACAACACCTGCGACCCGACCAGCGGACAGTGCGGCAAGGTCGCCAAGGCCAGCGCGGACGGCCTGTTCTGCGACGACAGCAACGCCTGCACCAGCGATGAGAAGTGCGCCGCGGGTGACTGCGCGGGCGGCTCGGCCGTCGTGTGCAATGACAACAGCCCCTGCACGACCGACGCCTGCGACAAGGTCAAGGGCTGCGTCTTCACGCCGGTCGCGATTCCGGTCGGCACGACGGTTGCCTGCGACGACAACGACAAGTGCACGGACAACGACGTTTGCTCGAAAACCGGCACCTGCAAAGGCACGGATGTGACCAAGTCCCAGCAGTTGGCGCAATGCCAGCTGGTGACCTGCGATCCCGCGACCGGCACCTTGACGCCGTCAGCGGCGCCGAACGGCGCGCCCTGCGACGACGGCGACGTTTGCACCAAGATCGACATCTGCACCAACCAGAAGTGCAGCGGCACGACGCTGGTCTGCAATGACGGCAACCCGTGCACCGATGACGCGTGCGATCCCAAGAAGTGCTCGCCGGGAACGAGCGGCGCCCAGGTCTGCGGCCAGTGCGTCGCCACCAAGAAGATCGACGGCGACGCGTGCGACGACGGCAACAAGTGCACCAGCGGCGACGCCTGCACCTCCGGCGCCTGCAGCGGCCTCCCGACTGACTGCGACGACAAGAACAGCTGCACCAACGACTCCTGCCTCCCCGGCTCGGGTTGCCTGCACACGCCGGTCACCACGTCCGCGTTCTGCGACGACGGCGACAACTGCACGATCGTCGACAAGTGCATCGGCACGACCTGCAAAGGCACCGCCAAGGACTGCGCGGACACCGACGCTTGCACGTCTGACGCCTGCGACCCGACGGCGCCCGCGGCCACCAACTGCACGCACTTGAAGTTTGACGGTCCGTGCAACGACGGCGACAACTGCACGAGCAACGACCTCTGCGCGGGTGGCAAGTGCGCCGGCACCAAGGCCGATTGCAACGACGGCAACCCCTGCACCAACGACCTCTGCGACAGCATCAAGGGCTGCCAGCACATTCCGCTCGCGGGCGGCACCAAGTGCGACGACGGCCTGGGCTGCACGCAGAACGACTACTGCGACGCGGGCAAGTGCACGCAGCTGCCGGCTGACAACAAGTGCAACAGCTGCAACTCGAACGCGGATTGCACGAAGTACAACGACCAGGACTTCTGCAACGGCACGATCAAGTGCATTGACAGCTACAAGGGCAAGGTCTGCGACACGGATCCGGCCACGGTCGTCAAGTGCGATGCCACCAAGGACAACTCCTGCACCAAGAACACGTGCAATCCGGACAACGGCGTGTGCGGCATCGTCAAGTTCAACGCGGGCACCTTCTGCACCGGCGACAAGTGCCTGGCCAACGCCCAGTGCGACGGTCTCGGCACCTGCAAAGGCGTGGCGCTGAACTGCGACGACAACAACGCGTGCACCACGGACAGCTGCGACTCGACGATTGGCTGCAAGCACGCTTCCGTGACCGACGGCGCGACGTGTGACGACGGCTCCAAGTGCACGCCGAAGGATTCCTGCCTCGCCGGCAAGTGCGTGGGCGACCAGAACACCTGCGGTTGCACGACGAATGCCCAGTGCGCCGGCTTTGACGACGGCAACCTGTGCAATGGCGTCCTCACGTGCCAGCAAGCTTTCTGCAAGCCGGACGCGACAACCGTTGTGACCTGCGGCAAGCTGACCAACACGTGCCAGGACAACGTCTGCACGCCCGCGACCGGCATCTGCAGCCCGGTGGCCAAAGTCGACAACGTCGCGTGCGACGACTCGAACGCCTGCACGCTGAGCGAGACCTGTCAGACGGGCATCTGCAAGTCCAACACGCAGGCCAACTGCGACGATGGCAACCCCTGCACCACGGACTTCTGCGACACG
>CAINLT010000220.1 GCA_903850505.1 uncultured Myxococcales bacterium
AACAGGTTCATCTTGCACAGCCGCCACGTGAAGTCCTTGGCCTCCTGGCCGTAGAACGACAGCTTCTGGTTGTGCTTGGTGAACTGGTCGGACTGCACGAACATGCCGCCCGAACCGCAGCACGGGTCGAACACCTTGCCTTCCTGCGGTTCCAGCATGGCGACCAAGGTGCGGACGATGCTGACAGGCGTGAAGAACTCGCCGCCCCGCTTGCCTTCAGAACTGGCGAACTCGCCGATGAAGTACTCGTACACGCGGCCGATCACGTCCTCGCCGCCATGGTCAGCGGTGAAGGCGTCGCGGCTGAACAAGTTGATCAGCGACCGCAGGTCTTCGGCCTTCATGTTGGAACCGGCGTAGATGCGGGGCAGCAGGCCGCGAAGCTCGACGTAGGTCTCGGACAAGGACTGCAAGACGTTGTCGACCTGCACCTTCACGTCGTCCGCAGGGGCCACGGATTCCACGATGTGCGACCACCGGGCGTTGGGCGGCACGATCATGGTGCCCGCCGACTTGTACTCGTCCGAATCTTCCAGGATGGCGTCGATGCCGAAGTAGTCCGACTTGGGGTCGGCCACCATCGCTTGCAGCTCGGCCCGCCGCTTCTCGAACCGCATGGACAGGAAGCGAAGAAAGATGATCGGCAGCACGTACCGCTTGTAGTCCGCTGGTTCGATGGTGCCCCGCATGGCGACGGCGGCGTCCCAAAGCTCGCGGGTCAAAGCGACCATGCCGCTGCTGCCGTTGACGGCGGCGGGTGTGGCGGCGTCCTTCTTCTTGCGGCCCTGTTTGGCGGCGGGGGCTTCGGCTTCGGACACGGATTCTCCTTTGGCGGTTGGCGTGACGAGACGGACTGAACCGCCACGGCCTTGGCCCTTGATGAGCGTTCCAGCATCGACCAAGGCGTCGCGGGCGGCCAGGTACTCGGCTTCTTCCACCGGGCGGCCCAGCTTGTCGGCCAAGAAGCCGCGAAGACTGCCGTTGCCCACGGCGGAGCCATCGGCGGGGACGAGGGCCAGGAGTTCGGCTTCAAGATTCTGCACAGGCACGCTCACTTTGGCTTGGATCCGGCCACGGCAACCCGATCGGTCATGTAACGGGCCGGTGGCCCGGAGGGTACTGCCGAAGAATCGCAACGGTCAATCTGCTGAGCCGCTAGGCTGGCCAGGTAGCGGTCTCGCGCCACCGCCATGGGCAGTTTGAGCGTCGGCGCAGGAACGAAGCGCCATATTTCACCAACTCGTAACACATGATCCAGATCAAAATCCCCTCACCTCTCCCGATTCGTCCTCTCCTTCACGTTCTTGACGCACACCAAACCCAGCGAGATTCTGAACCGGTCCCCCGCGCCACGACGGCGCCTTTTCCACAACAGCCGGTGGCGTTTTCCACCGGCACATCGCACCGCGACGCCCAAGGAGGCAACGCATGACGACACCGCACAAGCCAACGGATCCCAAGACATTGCTCCTCATTGACGCGCCCAAGACGCTCAAGAACCAGAAGCTCATCGACGCCATCATGGTGCATGACGCCCTGCTCGCCCAAGGTTTGATTGCAGTCTTTCCTGATGACCTGTCGCCAGATGTTGTCCACGCGGCGCTGATGGCGCACCTGACGGAGATTGGCGAGCTGGGCACCGCGCGCACGGGTGTGTCGCTGGCCGTGGAAGTGCGGCGCGATGCGTTGACGCGCGGTGCGGCGACCTACAAGCGCGTGCTGGACTTGATTGACGCCGGCTTTCCGATTGGCACGACGGGGCGCGCCGGCTATTTCCCCACCGGCAACACCGATCCGTCGCTGGGGGATCTGCTCATCGCCGCTGGCAAGGGCATCGCGGCCAAAGGCAAGCCCGCGCTGCCGGAGGGTTGGACGGCGCAGTCGATTCAGGACCTCGGCGTTGAGGTGCAAACCGCGCTTCAGGTGCGCGACGAGCAGGGCCGCCAGCGTGAAGGCCACTCGAAGGCGACGGCGGCGTTGGAGAAGCGGACGCTGGAGATTCGCCGGCGGCTGCGCAAGGCCGTGACTGCATGGTTTGGCGCGACGAGCTCCAAGCTCATCGCGTTTGGCATCACCCCGCGCATTCCGCCGGGCGGTCGGCGCCGCAAGCACCCTGCCGCGGGCGGCGTAAAGGGCAGCGAGGTCAATCCGCCCATCGACGCAGCCATTTCAGAGGCTTGACGGATCGTTGCAGACTCCTGGCGGGTCGTTTCAGGCCGTCACAAAGTCATTGCCGGCGCATGCGCACGCCCCAAAGCCGCGCTCCACATCCTTTCAGTGAACGAGCGACGCGTTTCAGGGCTGCGCGACATCATTTCAGGGACGATTGACGCCTTTGCAACGGCGGATCACTTCATTTCAGTCCTGCGTCGACTCATTTCAGACGTTCGTCGGTTCATTTCGCCCCCACGCACGGTCATCCTCCCGCCACCCCAACCCCGTCAGGGGTTTCTTGAACAATAGCCGCGGTCTTCAGACCGGGGCGTCAGCGCCATCACCAACATCCAGGAAGATTCACAATCCCGTCCCGGCGATCACACGCCCGCTCTCGCCACGCTCCGGTCAAGATGTCGGCCTGAACGCGGACTCGGCCAAACTTCAGTCCACTCCCCCTTTACGCCGCGCGCCAAACTCCCTACCGTCCACTGCGGCACGCGCTGCCTCAAGGACTTCCATCATGACCGCCGCCCACTACACCAGCATGTTCCGCCCCAACCTCTTCGCCGGCAAAGTCGCGCTCATCACCGGCGGCGGCACCGGCATCGGCCGCTGCATCGCCCACGAACTCGCCAGCCTGGGCGCCACCGTCATCCTCGCCGCGCGCCGCGAGGAGCCGCTGCAGGCCACGGTCGCCGAGATCACCGCCGACGGTGGCAAGGCAGACTTCCGCACGATGAACATCCGCGACGAGGAAAACGTCGACGCGGTCGTCGCCGAGCTCGTCGCCACGTACGGCCGCATCGACTTCCTCGTCAACAACGCCGGCGGCCAGTTCGTCTGCGAAGCCGAGAGCATCCGCCCCAAGGGCTGGCGCGCCGTCATTGACACCAACCTGAACGGCACGTTCTGGGTCACGCAATCCGTCTTCAACCGCACGATGGAAAAGCACGGCGGCGCGATCGTCAGCATCGTCGCGGAGATGTGGAACGGCTTTCCCGGCCTCTCGCACACGGGCGCGGCGCGCGCGGCGGTCGTCAACCTTACGCAATCGCTGGGCATTGAATGGGCGTCCCGCGGCGTGCGCGTCAATGCCGTGGCGCCGGGAGGGATCCTCTCGTCGGGCCTCGCCAACTATCCGGAGCCGGTGCAGGAGATGGCGGCGGGCTGGATGCGCATGAATCCGTCGGCGCGGCTCGGGACGGAATCCGAAGTGTCGGCGGCGACGGTCTTCCTGCTGACGCCCGCCGCGGCCTATATCACCGGCGCGACGATCCGCGTCGATGGCGGATCGTCGCTCGCCAAGCAACCGACCTGGCCGCTGGACCCGCACGACAAAATGCCGGCGTTTCAGGGATTCCATCGCCCGGACGGCGCGCCCGAGCAGTTCAAGAAGTAGCCCCGGCTGCGCAACATTTCGCAGCAAACCCGCCCGTTCATGACGCAGCGCGTTGTGACCCCGCGCGAGGACCAGTAGCATCATCCCCGCGCGTCTGACCGCGTCGAGCCCCTGCATGTCCCGCGCGTCCACGTCTGAACGTTCCATCATCTTCTTCGTCGGTGCCGTCCAGTTCGTCAACGTGCTGGATTTCATGATGGTCATGCCGCTTGGCCCCGACTTCGCCAAGGGCCTCGGCATCGATCCGACGCACCTCGGCTACATCGGCGGTTCGTACACCGCAGCGGCCGCCGTCTCCGGCCTCCTCGGCTCGCTCTTCCTCGAGAACTTCGACCGCCGCAAGGCCCTCGGCCTCGCCATGTTGGGCCTCGTCATCGGCACCGCTTTGGGCGGCATGGCGTGGGACTTGCCCAGCCTCATCGCCGCCCGCATCGTCGCGGGCGCGTTCGGCGGCCCCGCCACCTCGCTGGCCTTGGCCATCATCGCCGACCGCGTCCCGCCCGAGCGCCGCGGCCGCGCCATGGGCGCCGTCATGAGCGCGTTTGCCGTCGCCTCCACGCTCGGCGTCCCCGCCGGTCTTGAGCTCGCGCGCCTCGGCGGCTGGCGCATGCCGTTCTTCGCCGTCGCCGGTCTCGGCTTGGTCGTCGCCGGTTTTGGCATCCGCCAGCTGCCGCCCATGACGACGCACCTGGATCGCCCCGCCGACTACGCGCAAACGCCCTGGTCCTCGCTGTTCACGCGCCCGGTCATGCTGCTGGCGTACCTGGTGGCGGTCCTGCTGTTCATGTCGAGCTTCCTGCTCATCCCGAACATTTCGCCGTACGTGCAGCTGAACCTGCACTTTCCGCGCAACGATCTCGGCAAGCTGTACCTCGCGGGCGGCGCCGTCAGCTTTGGCGTCACGCGGCTCGCCGGTCGCCTCATCGACCGCTACGGGCCGTTCCTCGTCGCGACGTTTGGCTGCCTGATGGCCGTCGCGGTCATCTGGGCGGGCTTCGGCAGCGCGCCGCCGATCCTGCCGGTGTGGGCGATTTTCGTCCTGTTCTTCACAGCGATGGGCTTTCGCAACGTCCCGATCAACACGCTCATGACGCTGGTCCCCGCGCCGCACGAGCGCGCGCGCTTCATGTCGCTCAGCTCGGCCGTCCAGCACATGGCCGCGGCGTGTGGCGCTTTCCTGTCGTCAGAAGTGCTCGTCGCGCTGCCGGACAAGAGCCTCCACGGCATGCAGACGCTGGCGCTGCTCTCGATGACGCTCACGCTGACGCTGCCCGTCGCGCTGTGGTTCGTGTGGCAGCAGGTGCAGGCCAAGCGCGACGCGATCGCCCGGGCTGCCGCTGCCGGAACCAACCGCTAATAGACTTCCAGATGCCACCGCCCCGCCAGCCGTAGCTCCTGCCGCAGCTCGGGCCAGCTCACGCCCGCCGCCTGCGCCAGCGCGCCAAACGCCTCTTCAATGCCCACTTCCATGCCCTTGATGCCACAGATGTACACGTGCGTGTTGCCACCGCGGACAAAGGCCAGCAGCTCCTCGCCCGCCTCCCGCATCCGATCCTGCACGTACATGCGCCGGCCGTCGGCGGTCTGCTCCTCGCGCGAGAACGCGTACGTCACGCGGAAGTCCGGATCCTGCGCGAACGCCTGCCACTCGTCGCCGTAGAGCGCATCGCCGTGCGTCTGCACGCCAAAGAACAGCCACATCTTGCCGCGACCTTCCTGGGGCCACTTCGCGCGGCGCTCGGCAAAGCCGCGAAACGGCGCGACGCCCGTGCCCGTGGCAATCAGCAGGTAATTTGCCGTCGGCTCGTCGGGCAGGACAAATTCGCGGCCCGCTGGCCCCGTCATCGGCAGTTCATCGCCCGGCTGCGCGTCGCAGAGCATGTTGGACGCGAGGCCATGCGCCTCGTTGCCCGATTCAGTCTTGAACACGACGCGCTTCACGCACAGGCTCAGCGTGTTCGCCAGCCCCGCCTCGCCGTCGCGGTCGCATGCAATCGAGTACAGCCGCGGCACATGCGCCCGCCCGCGCGCGTTCAAGCCCGGCGGCGCCATCCCCGCGCTTTGGCCTTCCAGGAACGGAAACGCGCCGTCAGGAAACTGCACCGTCACGTGGTGGACTTCATTGGCGCAATCCAGCGGCGTCAGTCGGCGATTGGCCAGCACGCGCACTATCAGCGGCGCGCCGTGGCGGTACAGGTTGAGCGGAATTTCGCGTTCGACCTGCGCCACGTCAGCCATTCTCGCCTCCTACATGTGCCCCACCGGCAGACAGCTCTTCACGCGCGAGGCTTGATACACCCGGCTCGGCAGCATGTGGTCCAGGCTCTGCGCAATGATCTTGCTGGCTTCCACGACCTTGTCGAGGTCAACGCCCGTCTCGTACCCCAGACCGTGCAGCGTATACAGCAGGTCCTCGGTGGCGAGATTGCCGCTCGCGCCCGGCGCAAACGGACAGCCGCCGACGCCGCCCGCCGTGGAGTCAAACGTGCGGATGCCGAATTCCAGGCCGATGAGCACGTTGGCGAGCGCCGTCCCGCGCGTGTCGTGAAAATGCAGCGCGAGCCGGTCAAACGGCAGGCGACCTTCCGCGGCGCGCAACCAGCGCATGACGTCGCCCGGCGTCGCGACGCCAATCGTGTCGCCAACGGAGACTTCCTGCACGCCCAGCGCAAACAGCCGCTCCGCGACGGCGATACCTTGCTCCGGCGTCACCGCGCCTTCGTACGGGCAGCCAAAAACCGTGGAGACGTAGCCGCGCACGGCCATCTTGCGCTCCTTGGCTTCGGCGATGACGGGGGCAAAGTGCTGGAACGACTCGTCGAGCGTCATGCGGATGTTATGGCGCACGAACGTTTCGGTCGCCGCCGTAAAGACCGCGATCTCCTTGACGTCTGCGGCTTCCGCGCGGTGCATTCCGCGCAGATTCGGCACCAGCGCGGAGTAGCGCACGCCCGGCTTGCGCTTGATCTGGGCGAAGACCGCCTCCGCGTCCGCCAGCTGCGGAACGGCGGTCGGCAGCACAAACGACGTCGCCTCAATGCGCTGAAGCCCGGCATCGGCAAGCGCCTCGATGAACTTGACCTTGGTCGCGGTCGGCACGCGCACGCGCTCGTTCTGCAGGCCGTCGCGCGGCCCCACTTCCACGATCGTCACGCGCTTGGGGCCACTGCCGGTAATCTGCGGAATCGACTGCTGCGGCGTCATGTTCCTGCCTCAACTGGCCGCGACGGCGTCCAGCAATTCGACCAGCTCCGCGCCGCCTTCCACCAACTGCCCGGCCTGGCACGCGACCTTGCGCACTTGTCCAGCCCGCGGCGCCCGCAGCACATGCTCCATCTTCATCGCTTCCACGACAACGAGCGGCTGGTTTTTCTCCACGATGTCGCCCTCTTGCACGTGCACCGCGACGACGCGGCCGGTCATCGGCGAGCGCACGCCGACGTCGACGCCCGTGGTGCCGCGCTTGGTTTCCATGCGGCGGAAGCGCACCGTGCCGCTCAAGTCGTCGCCGGCGTCGAGGCTGGAAATCCAGACGCTCTGGCGGTCGATGGAGACGAGCGCGGGGCGCGTGATGCCGTCGTGCTCCAGCAGCCAATCGCCGTTGGGCGCGCGGCGGGCGAGCACTTCGATGGACGTCATGCCGTCCGGCGAGCTCCAGGAGAGAAGCAAGCCGCCGGGTGACGGCGTCGCGAGCAGCTCCAGGCGGCTGTTGTCGGGCGATTCAAAGATCCGTTTCATGCCGCACCGCCCGCGCGCCAGCCAGCCAACGCCGTCCAGGGATCGCTCGTCGAAGGACCTGCCTGGGTCGCAGCATGTGCCGCGCCGTTGCTGGCAAGGGGTCCGCCCTGTCCTGCCGCCGCGAGCGCCGCCATGGCTGTCGTGCCCGATGCGCTGCCCATCCCGGGCGCTTCATTGCCATACTGCTTGTCGAGCCAGCCCGTGTGCACTTCTGACGCGACGTACGCCGGCTCCGCCAGCAGCGCCAGCAGCATCGGCACGTTCGTCACCACGCCATGCACCACCGTCTCGCGCAGCGCCGCCATCAGCCGATGCCGCGCCTCCTCGCGATCGCGGCCCCAGGCGATAATCTTCGCCAGCATCGGGTCGTAGAACATCGGAACGGCATCGCCGCTCTCAAAACCCGCGTCCACGCGCACGAACGGCGCATCGGGCCAGCGCACGCGCAGCAGCGTCCCCGCCTGAGGCGCGTAGCCATTGGCGGGATCCTCGGCGTAGACCCGCACTTCAATCGCGTGACCGCGCTGCGTCACGCCGCCCGCGAGGATGTCCTGCAGCCGCTCGCCGCGGGCGATCCGCAGCTGCGCCACGACCAGATCCACGCCGATGACCGTCTCGCTGACGGGATGCTCCACCTGCAGGCGCGTGTTCATCTCCAGGAAGTAGTGCTCGCGCCGCTGCGGGTCGAACAGGAACTCGACCGTGCCCGCGCCGACGTAGCCCACCTGCGCTGCAAACGCGCGGCCCGACTCGCAGATCGCCTCGCGCTCCACGGCGGTCAGCACGTTGCACGGCGACTCTTCAATCACCTTCTGGTGGCGCCGCTGCACGCTGCATTCGCGTTCAAAGCAGTGCACCGTCGTGCCGTGCGTGTCGCCCAGCACTTGCACTTCCACGTGGCGCGCGTCCTCGACGTAGCGCTCGATGAACAGCTTGTCCGAGCCAAACGCTGACTTGGCGATCCGCCGCGCCGTGTCCACGGCCGTGCGCAAGTCGGCCATGCGGTCGACGCGCTGCATGCCTTTGCCGCCGCCGCCATCTTGCGGCTTGACCAGCAGCGGAAAGCCGACAAACGCCGCGGCTTTCTCGATGCCGGCATCGCTCAGGTCGTCCAGGATCGCTGACGGCGCGGTCGGCACGCCCGCCGCCTGCGCTACGGCCTTGGCTGAAGTCTTGGATTGAATGGGCGCAATCGCGTCCGCCGGCGGGCCAATCCACGTCAAGCCCGCAGCCACGACGGCGCGCATGAAGTCGACGTTCTCGCTCAGGAAGCCGTAGCCGGGATGAATCGCATCCGCGCCCGTGCGCTTGGCCGCGGCCAGGATCGCCGCCACGTTGAGGTACGACAGCGCCGACTCCGCCGGACCGACGCACACGGCTTCATCCGCCGCACGCACGTGCCGCGCCAGCGCGTCCGCCTCCGAGTACACCGCGACCGCGCGGATGCCCAGCACGCGACAGCCGCGCGCGATGCGCACCGCAATTTCGCCGCGATTGGCAATGAGGACCTTGTGCATGAGCTAGCTCTCTTTCTTCGGAACCCACGGCGCCGGCTGCTTGGTCAGGAACGCCATCATGCCTTCCTGCGCTTCAGTCGACGCACGCGCGTCGGCGATCAGCTCGGCCGTTTTCTCAAAGACATCTTCCGGCTGCCGGTACGCCACGGTGTCGACGAGCCGCTTGCAGGACAGCAGCGCCTCGGGACCGCCGAGCACCAGCAAGTCCAGCACTTCCTGGACCTTGGCGTCCAAGTCGTCATGCGGCACAACATGGTGCACGAGGCCGATCCGCCACGCTTCCTGCGCGCTGACCGTCTCGCCGGTCATGAACAGTGCGCGTGCCCGGCTCGGACCGATGCGCTCCACGACGAACGGCGAGATGACGCCAGGCAGCAGGCCCAAGCGCACTTCCGTCAATGCGAAACTGGCGCGCTCGGACGCGACCGCGATGTCGACCGCCGCGGCCAATCCGACGCCACCGCCGCGCGCCCCGCCCTGGATGCGGCCGACGACCGGCTTCTTGGACTTGGCGATGCGGTGAAAGACGCCGCCCAAGGACTGCGCGCTGGCGATGTTGGCTTCACGGCCGTTGCCGGCTTGGGACGCCATCCACGCGAGATCGGCGCCAGCGGAGAACGTGTCGCCTTGCGCGCTCAGGACAATCGCGCGGCACGCCGGGTCTTCTGCCCACGCGGCGATGGCGGCGTCGATGGCGGCGAGCATGTCGCCGTTGAAGCAGTTCTTCTTCTCAGGCCGGGCGAATTCGATGCGGCCGATGCCGTTGGCGAGCGTGATGTTGATCATGGCAGGTCCTGCGGGCGGGCGGCCTGTGCCGGCGCGCGCGGAGTATCGCAGATGGGGAAGTGCAGTCAAACGGGGGCGGGCTTGGGGGTGCGTCGCAGTCGCCAGTTGCAGCGGGCCCCGGCCCAGACCGTCACACCCGCGTGGCCAGGTCCAGGCGAGTGCGAACTGCGAGAACGCACGGCATTTGACGAGCGCGGAAGTGTCACGAACGCACAATTGACAAGATCGGCGGTCGCACCGATAACCGCCGGCGTTACTTCAACTCCCCGGGGCGCTCGCTGCGTCTCCATTATTTCCGATACAAGGAGCCTCCATGGTGACCTATACCCGCAACTACGTCGGCTTCAACGTCCGCGGCGCGAGCTACGTGGCGCGAACCGGTTTGTATTCGTTCACGCTGGCCAACGACCCAAGTCCAGCTCCAGTGGTCTACTCCGTCTTGTACAGCAACCTCCTGCTGAATGCGCCGACCACCATCTCGCTCGGCGCAGTGCCCGCCGTGCGAGACGGACGCATCATGATCAAGGTCAGCGCGTGCGGTTCAACGGCCAGCGGTCAGAAAGTGCCGGTCTTCAACAACTCCACGATGGAGATGCTGTGGCAGGGAATGGGCTCGGATAACGTTACGTATCAGTCCTACTCCGTCTACCGGGCCAAGGTCGTCGCCTATGCCGTTGCCACCGGGAAGCTGACGCTCGACCTCGAGTACGTGGATTCCGTTACCGGCCACATCACTTACAGCGGCAACAAGGTTGTGGACTGGGCCGGAGGGCAAGACGTGTGCAACTTCTTCCCCACTGCAGCGGCACCGAACCCATCGGCCAACTACACCTGGTCCGCCTATGTGCAGAACGGCGCCACTTTCGACGCCGGCATCGCCCAACAAGGCAAGTGGCCGGATGCACTCGGCGACGCCAGCGATGCGCGACTCGCCGCACGACTCGCGAAGAGCGCCAAACCGAAATAGCCGCGCGGATGACCGGATGCCACCCGCAGCCTATTGCGACGGGAGTTCGATGCCGATCGTGCGGTTGTCGTCCAGCACCACCCTGAGCAGCCAGCCGCCAGGGTCCGTCGCTGTTGCGGGCCAACCGTGATGCAAGGTCGCTTCCCGCGTCGCGCCTGCCAGTTCGACTTCAAACCACACGAGTGGGATGGAGAGGATGCCCCGGGCGTCGACGATCGTTGGCTCCGCACGGACTGCATCGAGTTTGACGCCGAGAAGCCAGTGCAGTTGCTGGTCGAACGTGCCGAGCGGCGACAAGTCCAAGTCGCCACGACGCTCCGTCAACGGGTTGAACCACATCGCGGCAATCGTCGTTTGCACCTCCGTCGCCAGCGACAGTCGCTTCAGGCCAGTCCGTCCGCGGGTTTGTGGCTGATCCGTGCCGGCGGGCGATGGCGACGACCGGTCGATGCGGTTCTCCGATTCCGTCACACGGAAGCTGTGCGCGTTGGCATGAGCCCAGCCCTCAGCTGAGATTCCCGCCCCCGTCCATCCGGTCGCGGTCGAAACCTGCACCGAGGGCGCCTCAATCGCCCTGCCAGTCGCCAACGCGAGCGCCGCGATGAGCGCCGTGCCCGATCGATAGTGCGTTTGCGCGTGAATGGGCTCAACGCCAATGCGGTCATGGGTGCCGTTCACGCTGCAGGCAATGAGCCGAATCGTGCAGTCCTCATGCAACACTTCCTGCAAATCGCGAAATGGCGCCACGGCCAGCGGGCTACTGTCGAGGATTGTGCTGCCCGACGGATCAAGCCCGTCGCCGAGGAGCAGCATCCCCGGCGCGCCGTGGCTGACAATATCGAGCATCTTGACCTTGCCCGACTTGGTCCGCGCGAACGCAAGCACCTTGTCCACCAATTGGCGGGTCGTACGTGCGCGTAGAATCGGGACGTCCCCGGCAGTGATAGTGAGCGCCGACAGACAATTGGCGAAGTCGACCTCTTCAGACGCCATGACGATGACGTGGCCGCTCCTGTCGCACCAACTGTCCGTATTCACATCCGGCTGGTTTGGCGCACGCCGCAGCGCGAACTTGAAGGTCCCGGTATTCATTTGCCCTCCGCTGCCGGCATTTGCACAAGTGATTCTGAGGCGACAGTACAGGGCAGGCGGCCGTCTGTCGAGTGCCCGGCACCGCCAGCCCGATCGCGCCCCAGCCCCCGCGAATCGCCCCGATCCCGCGATCCAGACCAACGCAACACATAGCCTTTTAGCCATTCACCCGACGCGTTGCGTTGAACCAACCCAAATCCCCACGTTCCCCCAGCCCGCGCGCGCAGCGCCGAGCCCTGCCCCCACGTGCCCCCAGCCGCCGCTTTCTTGACACCGCCATTG
Source organism: uncultured Myxococcales bacterium (assembly GCA_903850505.1). Classification (GTDB taxonomy): domain Bacteria; phylum Myxococcota_A; class UBA9042; order UBA9042; family UBA9042; genus CAIYBN01. The sequence goes on from CAINLT010000220.1 coordinate 11,939, forward strand.
CCCTCAGGAAAATCCGCCTTGTTGCGTTCAACTGTCCCTACAACCCGGAGGAATTCATGGCCAGAGTCACCAACTTCCGCCTGCACGGCGACGCGATCCTCAACCGCTTGGGCCAGAACAAGCCCAAGAACGCTGACGCCGTGCCGGTGCCCGCGGGCCTGCTGCCGGCGCTGCAGAAC
>CAINLT010000221.1 GCA_903850505.1 uncultured Myxococcales bacterium
CGTTGGCCTTGATGAAGATGCCGCGCTCGTGCTCCTCGTTGCCCAGGGGCTTGGCCGGATCGTTGTCTGGATTCTGGCAGTTGCGATACGTGGTCGGAATCTTGAAGCCAAAAGCGAAGTGCACGGTCTTGGGCCACGTCGTGAAGTCGTAGGTGGCGTCGGTCGACTTGCACGCCGCGCCACCCTTCCACGTGGCCACGCCCTCCACGTACATCGTCACGCCGTCTTTCTGCATCTGGCTGTAAATCTTGAGATCGTCCGCATCCAGGTTGACGTTGCGGGCCGTCGGAGTCGCCGGGACCTGCTGAAAGCCGAAGGCGTAGCGCTGCGTCGCGTCGAAGGCCTTGTCGCCATTCTTGTTTTGCCCCTTGACGGCCGCCAGCGCCACGGCCTGCTCGTCGGAGCCGCCTTTGCCTTGCAGCGGACCGCCCTTGTGCAGATCCACCGCCCACGGCCCGTCGACCTGCGCGACGACGGCGTCAGTTTGCGATTGATCCGTGGGCACCTTGTCCGGGTTGGCCGACAGCGTCACGTGATCGACCGTGACCAAGAAACGCGTGAACTGCACGTCCCAGCCGTCCACGAAGGCCGGATCGTCCGCGGTCGCTGGCGGGAACGTGTAGCCGCCCAGCGCGAGCACCTCGCCCGAGATGGTGAAAAGAACGCCGCCGCCGCCGGGATCTGCAGGAGCGGTGAAGGGTTGCAGGCCGGTGCCGGTCACCGTGTCGCTGGATGCGGTGTCGTTGCCGCTGATCTGGCCGGTGTCGGTCGTCGTGTCCGGCGTGCCAGCCGAGCTGCCTGCCGATGAGGAGCAGGCGGCCAGAAGGCCAAGGAGCAGAACGCAAGCTGTTCTCATGGGTTCCTCGCAAAGCCGGCTAGCTGCCGGCGGGTTGCCACGCAAAGCTCCACACGCCGATGGTGGCGCGCAAGGCTGCGTAGAGATTGGCGGAAACCGGCTCGCTGCCGTCATCCGCGAGTTGGTTCATCGTGCCCTTGGCCGGCGGCGGCAGGGAGGAGAAGTCGACGTTGGCGAACCACGCGCGCGGGTCCACGCGCACCAGCAGGCGCCCACCCGGCGCGAGCGGCACATCGACCGGAATCGGCGAGACAATCCGCTGCTTGCACAACGGGCTGGCACCCGGCTGTGACGGATCCGAAGGCGGCACCGTGCGGTTCTTGCCGATGTGGAAGTGCGCCTGGAACGGCCATTCCTGACCTTCGCGCGTCGCCGCACCAGCGAGATCGAGCACGACGGTCTGGTCGTCGAGCGCGTTGACATCGCCGCCCGTGAGCCACACTTCGCCCGTGATGGCGTGGTCGGCCACCGCGTGGCCGGTCTGCCACTGTGGCTGCGGCGAAAGCGCGTCGATGTCAGCACCTTGCAGCGCCTCCGCCACGTAGATGCCCGGCAACACGCAGCTTTGCGCCTGCGAGCCCGACGTTGGCCGCGAGCGGTTGAGGTAGACGGCGCCGACATGAACGATCGCTTTGTCCAGGCGCACTTGGAAGCCAAGTCCGGTCGTGAACTGCAGCGGCTCGCCAGCGACGGCATCAGCCGGGCCAGCGATGCCCACGGGCACGGAAAATCGTGCGCCGCCGGTCGTGTCGACACAGGCAGCGGTCAGAAACAGCAGCAGCCACAGGTACTTCATGGCTCGCCTCCCATGCGGAATTCGAGTTGCAGCATCACGGTGCGCGGCGCACCGGCTGAGAAGGCGCGCGCGGGCACGAGCGTCGGCGATGGCTGACTGTGGAAGTCCGATGCGTAGTTGTACTCGCCGAGCCGGTACTGCGTGTCGAGCAGGTTCTGGCCGCGGAGCGACACGCGCCACGCGCCCCAGTCGGCGGCCAGGTGCGCGTCGAGGGTGAAGATTCTGTCGCTGCGCTCGCCCTGCGGCAGCGGCCGCGGGCCGACATAGGACACGCCGATGGCGCCGCTCAAGACGACGGCATCGCCGAAGATGACCCACGGCGGTTCGGCGCGCCCCGCAGTTTCACTGCGCAAAACGAGATCCGGGATGTACGGGATGAGCAAGCCGGTGTCGGAAAACGTCGCGTGCACCCAGGTGGCGTTGATGGCCTCGTCGAACCAATGGCCGGTCGCGCGCACGTCCGCGAGCACGCCGCGCCGCAGCGAGGCACCGCCCAGCGTGTTGCGGCCCTCGGCCTCCGAGAACACGAGATCGCGATCGACGGTTGTCTGGAACAGCGAAGTGCGCGCAGACACACGCAAACCCTCGAACGTGTCCAGGTAGCGCAGGCCGAGATCCCACGACGCCGCGCTGGCAAACGGCGTCGCCACGTCCTGCGTGACGTACTGCGGGTCGATGGAGCGCACGCCCGTGCCGTAACTCAGTGATGCTGTGATGTTTTCAAACGGCCCGACGATCAGCGACGCGCGCGGCAGCACGGCGTTGGCCGACGTCGAAGCGCGCTGCACCGGCTCGCGGTAGTGGCCAAATCCTTCCTGACTCAGACAACTTGCGTCGCCAGGCGGGTTGGTCTTGGACGGATGCGCGACGCTTTGCACCGCGCACTTGTTGAGCACATCGAAGCTGAAGGCGTCGCCGCGCACGCCGCCGCGCAGCACGAGCCAACGCCGCAAATGCAGGTCGAGATCGGCGTAGAGCGCCAGATCGCCGAGCGTTGCGTCAATGTCCGTGTCGAGCTTGTAGGGCGCCTGCGTCGCCGCCTCGATGCGGTACGACTGCCCGCCAGCCTTGTCGCCGCGCGCGAAGTAGCCGAGTTCCAACGCCTGCAGCGCGTCCAGCGCAGTCCAACGCCAACGCCCGAAGCCGTGCGCGCCGGCCGTCAACACATCGGTCGTGCGGTCGATGAGGTCGCCGCGCTGGCCGTGGAGCTGCTGAATCGGCTCTTGCTGGTCCAGGAGAAATCCCGTGAAGTTCTCGCGTGTCCGCATCGTGCGCCACGTCAGCCAGGCCGTGTTGCTGGCGGCAAAGGCGCCTTCGTGCGTCTCGTGCGTGGCGTAGAGGCCGTAGCGCGACACGTTGCCGCCCTGCGTCGCGTCGTAGGTGTCGTAAAAGCCTTTGCGACCAGCAAGATAATCGTCTTCGCGCAGCACGCCCGCCGTGTGGTACTTGTCGGTGTAGGCCGTGATGCCCAGGCGCCACAGGCCCGCCGCGCCCGCGTCGCCCGCAATTTGCGCCATCGCCGTCGCCCGTTGCGCGTCGCGGTTCTGGCCAAAGCCGGCGGTCTGGTACAGCTCCGCCGCGGCAAAGTTTTGCGCATCGCGGCCTTGCGGGCGCCAGAGCACCAGCGCGCGCGTCGTGTCGAAACTGCCGCGACCGACCTGCATCGCGAGGCCCGGCTGGTCCAGGCCGAGTTCGTACTCCGCGCTGCCCGCCACGGCGTAGTTTCCCTGGCGCGGGTCGAACGGCCCTTCGATGACGCGCACCGAGTGCACCAGCTCCGGCACCACGAAGTGCAAGTCCGCGTAGCCATTGCCGTGCAGGTTGCCGCTTTCGTTGACCGGCACGCCCGCGACCGAAAACGCGACGTCCTGGCCCTGACGCGCGTCAAAGCCGCGCAGGAACACCTGTTCGGCGTGGCCCTCGCCGCCTTCATTGGTCAGCAGCACGCCGGGCGCGAGCTTGAGCAGTTCCATCGCGTTCTGACGCGGCACCGCGCGCAACTGGCCGATGTCAATGTCGATGTCCGCTGCGCCGCGGTTCGGGTGGCGCGCAAGCCCGCGCACCGTCACGTCCATCGGCGCCTCGCCCGGCGTCACGGCCTGCGGCAGCGGTTCGGGAGGCGGTGGTGGCGGTGGCGGGCGCACGAACACCGGCCGTGTCGCGGGAAAGGTCGTTGGCAGGCGGACTTTGCTTGGCACGGGATGGCCGCGTCGCAGCGCCGGCTGGAAGCGCCAGCGCAGCAGCGTGTCGCGCACGGCGGCATCGCGCAGGGGATCCACCGAAACCTGCACGACGACGGCTGTTACCTTGCCGGTCGCGTCGATGTCGAGATCGGCGACGACGGTGGCATCTGCGGCAAGCGGCACGGCGCCAGGCGGCTCGGTGACTTGCGGTGCCTCGACGGGAACCGGCAGCGTCACATCGTCACGCGCAGGCGGCGCAGCCTCCGCCGGCAGGGCCAGCAGGGCGAAGAGGAGGGCGGCGACGACTTGCCCAAGGGCAAGCCGGCCGCAAAAGCGAGTCATCGAATGGACCTACCGCGCGACGCCCGATGGCGGCGACGCTCAAGCCGACAGGCGCATCAAGCCCATCGGAGACAGCACACGCCGCAGGCAGCACGCCCGGATCGATCCAGGGCGGAGCCGCGGCGAAGCGTCACGCGGGAGGAGATTGCTTGGGTGCGACGCGCCAGCCCGAAGTGGCGGCGGGTGGCGGGACGTCCGTTGGCGGTGCCGTAGCTCTGCGAACAGTCAGGAAGTCGAGGGTTTGGACGACAACGGCCGGCTCAGGCGGCGGAGCTTCGCGCGGGCGCAGGCACCACGGGCAGTGCGTGTGCTCGTCGTCTTCAGCTGCGGTGGCCACGCCCGGACCGTCCGCTGCCGGGGCGGGAACGGCGTGCTCGGCGTGATCCGCAGCATGGACGAGGCCGCCGTGCGTCGCGCAGAACTTGTGTTGCACCAAGAAGAAGTGCGCGCCGCCGAGAACCTGCAGCAACAGGCACGTCCAGGCTGCAAGCAGCTTGGTCCGGCAGGTCGGCGGGTTGTGGCGAGTGTCGCGCATCGATCTGATGCTGGCCGGTCCGGTTGCAGGATGTCAAGCGGCGCCGACAAAGCTGAGCAATCAAGCCGCGTCACGTCAGGACAACGGCGCGGCGTGGCGCGACTACGATACTGCGGATGGAGATTGCGATGCCTCACGTTCACGTCGCACCGCGCCGCGTTCTGGCTGCAGCCGCGGTGACGTCGCTGGCGGCAGCGGTCGAGCTTGCTGCGTCCTGGTCGGGCGGCAGCCTGTTCCTCCAGGCCGACGCGCTGCACCTGATCGCGCACCTCGGCATCTTCCTTGTGCTTCTCCTGCCCACGACGCATGGCCACGACCGGCGAGAGGATATTTCGACGTCGGTCGTACTCGCGCTCATCCTCTGCATCGCCGCGGCCGTGGGATTCGAGGTCGTCCACAACCTCGCGCACGTGGCGGCAGCGCCTCGGCCACAAGTGCTGCTGTTTTCGCTGCTTGGCCTCTGCGCCAACCTCGTCAGCGCCTGGCTGTTTCGTGACCCGGCGCAGCGCCGCTGGTCGTTCCGCGCCGCGCTGGCGCACGAACTGTCGGACGCGGCGATGACGCTCGCCGGCCTGCTGGGCGCCGGGGCGATCGCGCTGTTCGGTTTGCGTTGGGTGGATCCGCTGTTGTCGCTGGGAATCGCTGCCTGGCTCGCGCTCTGGGCGGGCCGGCTTGTCGTGCGCCGGATGCGCTTCGGGCCGGTGGCGTGGCGGGTCGAAGGACACGGCAACGCCCGCTGCTGATCGCCTGACCCGTTCCAACACCCGCCACCGGCCCTTCCGGCGGCCTCCGGCACGCGCCAGGACGGCACCGAGCCAGACCTTGAGCGGCTTTGCCGCGCATGTCCAGGCGGTTCTCCGACAGGCGGTTCTCCAGCTTTCGACGCGCTCAGCTGGAGCGCGCGCTCGAGCCCCGACACCGGCTCGCTGGGTCGGCGTCTCGCATCACGGGCACCCGTTGACCACAATGGTGTGGTCGTCGACAACTCCTCGGCGATGCGAAGTGGCTGTGACGCGCCGATTACCGCTCGTTCCAACTCCAGCCGCGTGAAGGCGCGCGACAAGGCCACGCTTGCCGGGTGACTTCGGTCGCCGTCGGTAGGCCGTCCGCGCCGCTTGTCGTACCTGCCATCTGCCTGTTCGTGGCCTACAGCCGGCTCGCGAAGCGGCGCGCGTGATTTCACGGCTTATCGAGTCGATTCCGCCGGGCGAGCACGAAGCTCCGTCCTTCGAGGAAGTCTCGACGGACTCCTAGAAGGCGAGGCGCACGGCAGCGCCTGGACCGGCCGTTGTCCACGCCGGTGCCACCGTCACGCGCTCGGTCGGTCCCAGCGCGGCTATCAAAGCCCAGACGCCAAGCCCTGTTGCCGCCACGCCTGCGCCGATTGCGGCATCCTGCCAGGCGCGCGCCGCGGTCGCTTTCGCGAGGTACTGGCGAATGCCCGCCTCATCGTGAATGGAAAGCTGACTTGCCGCATGGGCTTCGCTGTTCGCCTGCCACCACAGCGCGCCCGCCGCGGCTCCAAGGCCCAGCGCACCTGCGGTCTGCCACAGGGGAAACGGCTGCGAGGGCTGCGGTTCCGCGACCGCCGCGCGAACGCCATGCAATAGCTTGATGTTAATACAGACATCGTCATCGGACGCACCGCGCGCGGTAGAGGTTGGTGCTGTCGCCGTTGAAGCTGAAGCCGACCTTGAAGAACATCCTGCCCGGTGACTTCACTGGAGAAGCGCAGCGGGAACGACCAGGCTGCCGCTGGCACGTGCCGGTGCGCGGACCGGTGACGACCAACAACTTCGAGCTGATGCGGAGTCTCGTGGTTTCCGGCGTCGGCCTCTACGATGCGCTCGAGCCCACGGTCGCGGACGAACTGGCACGCGGGCAGCTGTGCATCGTGCTCGAGCCGTACGCGCCGGAGGTGGCAGGGCTGTTCCTGTATTTCCCGAGTCGCGCCCGTGTGTCCCCCGCGCTCAAGGCGCTCGTCGACGTGGCGCGCGAGTTGCTGAACGAGTCGAACCCAGCGAAGTAGACGGAATGTGAAACGCCAGAGTGCCTGCGGATCTGCGCGAGGAGTAAAGAATGAAGATTGAAAACAACGCCGGTATGGTCACGCTGCAAGGTCCGGTCCTCGGTTCGCTCGATGCCTCCGTGGCCTTCCGTGTGGGCGTCGATGTTTCCGTCACGGACGACGCAGTCGTGCTGAGCAGAGGGGACAAGAAGGTCCACCTGCGGCCCGTCTTCGACCGCAAGCAGGTGGCGGGCGACATCGATGCCATCGTCGTCGGCTACGAGATTCGCCGCGCCGACTTCAAGGACAGTGACGAAGTCTCTCCTGCAGAGCTGCAGGGAAAGACCTTCGGCGTGAAGCTCATCCTCAGCTACACGCACGACTCGAACGATGGCGAGCACGAGCGCATCGTCGAGGACGAGCGTGTGGACTACGATCTGCTGACGGACGCCATGATTCACCTGGGCTTGGGAGCGCTCGGGCTGCGCAGCCGCGTGCGGACCATGATGAAGGTGCTGGCGGAGCTCTCGGCCTATCCGGAGGGACTGCGCGCTGCCATCGCCCGTGCCGCCGAAGAAGAGTAGATCCGGCGCCTGCGGGCGCCGCAAGGTCGACCGGGCGGTCACAGCGAGTCCAGGCGTCTGCTGTGGCTCCAGTTGCCGCTCGGAACCATGTCACCATCCCGGGCAGGGGCACGCGTGCCATCGTGGGCGCCAGGGCCACAACGGCAAGGCGGTCGGCGTGTCCCAACCCGGGCCACAGTTGACCACGATGGTGTGGCCGTCGACAACTCCTCAGCGATGCGAAGTGGCTGACGCGGCGCGCCCATCGCCGCCCGCTCCGCCTCCAGCCGCGTCCAGGCGACCAACAAGGCCGCGCTTTCCAGATGCTCGCCCCGCGGCGCGAGCCGACGTTGCACCCATGGAGCCGTCACGACCGCGACCCTGGCGCCGTCAGCGCGGGCGTTCGCTGTGGGCGGCATCGCGATCGATACGTTTCTCATACTGTTCGTGGTGTCGCGGGGGCGGCGGAGCATGAAGCGGGGCCGCCGATGCCTGCTGGGACGGCGCCGGATTGATGGCTTCGCGCTCAGGCTCGGGACCCGGTTCGCCTCAGCCGGCCGCAGCGTGCGTCACAGCCCCTGCGGATAGGCCACTTCGCCGTGGAGTTGGACATCGAGCCCCTCCTCCTCCGCGGCCTGATCGACGCGCACCGGCGTGACGCGGTCGATGACCCACAACATGCCGTAGGTGAAGCCGAAGGCCCAGACGCTCGACAAGGCGACGGCCGCGCATTGCTTGCCGAAGAAGCCGACACCGCCCAGCAACAAGCCGTCGGCGCCGGCGGGGTTCCACGACTTGGACGCGAAGATCCCCAAGAAAATGATGCCGATGAAGCCGCCGACGCCGTGGACGCCCCACACGTCGAGCGCGTCGTCCCAACCCAGCTTGTTCTTCAGCGCGACGGCGTAATAGCAGATGACGCCCGCCAGAATGCCGATGAGCGCGGCCACGGCCGGGCTGACGTAGCCGGCAGCGGGCGTGATGGTGGCGAGGCCGGCGACGGCTCCCGTCAGAAGGCCAACGAACTTGGGCTGCTTGGCATTGCCCCACTCGACCAGCATCCAAGTGGCGGCGGCAAAGGAGGCGGAGATGTCGGTGTTGAGGAAGGCCGATGCCGTGATGCTATCGACGCGAAACTCGGAGCCGGCGTTGAAGCCGTACCAACCGAACCACAAGAGGCCTGTGCCCAGGGCGATCAAAGGCACGCTATGCGGTATGTTTTCAACAACCTTGCGCTTGCCGACGTAGAGGATGGCTGCGAGCGCGGCGAGGCCGGCGGTGTTGTGGACGACGATGCCGCCGGCAAAGTCGAGCACGCCCCATTTGGCGAGCATGCCGTCCGGGTGCCAGATCATGTGGCAGAACGGGAAGTAGACGCAGATCAGCCAGGCCGTCAGGAACAGGAAGTACGCCTTGAATGTCACGCGGTTGGCAAAAGCGCCGGTGATGAGCGCGGGCGTGATGATGGCGAACATCATCTGGTAGGCGACGTGCACGACGAGCGGGATGCCCGCCGTGTTGCCGCCCAGCGTGAACATGCTGGATAGCGTGACGTTTTTGAGCATCGCGTAATAGAATGGATCGCCGATGATGCCGTGCCAGGACGGGCCAAAGCACATCGAGTAGCCGAAGGCGAACCACAGCACGGTGGTCCAGCCGAGGCTGACGAAGCTCTGCATCATGATGGCCAGGACGTTCTTGCGGCCCACCAGGCCGCCGTAGAAGAATGCCAGGCCGGGCGTCATGAGCATGACGAGGCTGCTGCACAGCAGCATGAACGCTGTGTTGCCGGTGTCGATCTGCATGGTCTGCGGACTCACGGGAACCTCCTGCGCGCACATGGAAACAAGGGCAGGCAGGCGGCGGTCAGCGTGGCAGGGCAACTCCGATGCGACGCACCACGGCCTGCAGAACCTCCGCAGCGACAGCCACGGTGATGGCTCGGCACGCTACGCCTGTGAACTGCCTCGGTCAATCGCGTGTCCTGTTGGTTTGTTGGCAGTTTGGTCGCTGCCGCCGACCGCGATCCGTGCGCGCGGCGAGGGCCAGCAGAGGCGGGACCGTCACATCGGCAACTGCGCGCGCTGAAACAAGAACGCCGGCACTGTCGTTGGCAACTCGCACGAAGGGCACCCGTTGGCCACAATGGTGTGGTCGTCGACAACTCCCCGCCGATGCGAAGTGCTTGCCGTGGCGCGCCCCAGACAGCGCCGACCAGAACCGTCAGCTGCTGCGCGACCCATTCCAGCGACTGCCGATCATCCACGCCGTCACGGTCATCGCCACCGGGCTTGTCCGGCGGGTCCAGCAGCCCCAGAGGGCCACGGAGGCCCGGATGTCGGCGATGTCGGCGGGATCCTGCCGTCGACGCAGATGGAGCAGGAATCACTTGATCTCCGTGGGATGTGCTACACGGTACTTGGCGCGTTGCCCCATGCAGATCCATTCGCTGCAGCCGACGTCCGTGCAAGGTGCCACCGGGATGGCGCGGCGCCAGCGCTGCCGCCGGGGA
>CAINLT010000222.1 GCA_903850505.1 uncultured Myxococcales bacterium
AGCAGACCGCCGACCAGCAGCAGCGCCAGCATGCGCGCACGGCAACCGCGTTTGCGCGGTCGAGCACGGCCGCGACCTGACCGTTTGCGAGCAATTCGGCGAGTCGCTGCCGCTTCAAGCCCACTTGCCCGGCCAGTTTCGCCACCAATTCCGCGTCGAGTTCGTGCGAATGTGCGTACAGCTCCTGATCCAGCGCGGCGAACATCGCCGACCCGCCTTCCAGCCATGCCGCGATGGCCGCTTGCGCCGCGGGCAGGAATGCGGGGTGCTCGGCGGCCATCCACGGCACCATCACGACCCGGACCTGCTGCGGATACTTCTCCACAAGCCGCCGCAGCGTCGGCGCCAGCCGCGCACAGAAGGGGCATTGGTGGTCGGTCACCATCACCACCGTCACGTTCGGGTTCTCCGCGCCCATCGCCGGCAGTCCGGTGAGGTCAAACGGCAGCGCGACGTCATCCAGGTCGTCAAACGTCTTGCCGTCCGCGATCCGCGCTTCATACCAGCCGGGACCGCGGCGGTTCGCCGTCTGCGCCGCGGCGATTTCTTCATCGATCACGACCGAAAAGACTTCCAAAGTCTGGGCGCCGACAATTTTCCGGCCGTTGATGAAAAACGTCGGCGTCCCGCGGGCTTCCACGGACTCTGCAACCGCCATGTCATCGTCGATCTGCCGCGCCGCCGCAGCGTCGCTCTTGTCCCGGCGAAAACGCCCGATGTCCATGCCCAACTGCTTGGCCCACTTGAAGAAATGCGATTCGTCGAGCTCCTGCGGATGCTCGAACATCTTGTCGTGCATCGGCCAGAACTTCCCTTGACGTTGCGCGGCGATCGCCGCCATTGCCGCGGGTCGCGCCAGTGGATGGAACGGCAGCGGATTGTGCTTCAGCACGACGCGCAGCGACTTCCCGTACTTCTGCTCCAGCGCGTGGACCGTGGCTGCAGCCCGCGCGCAGAACGGACATTGAAAATCCGTGAAGGCGACGAGCGTCACCTCCGCCTGCTCGGCATCGCCAAGGGTCGCGTCGCGCGGGTCCAGCGGCAGGTTCCACACGCTGAGCGCCGATTCCGGCACCGGCGGCCGGGGCATCGGCGCAGGCTGCCCCAGCACGAGCCAGCGATACAGGTCCGCCCCCTCCGCGCCCGCGTGTGCCTGCCAGCGCGCCGCGTCCAGATCGCCCGGATTGCCCGTCACCGTGGCGGCCGAGGCGATCGCTGCATCCACTTCCCGGCGAAACGAGGGCTGCGGCTGCGCACCGACCAGCCGCTTGCCGTTGATGAAGAACGTCGGCGTGCCCGTGATGCCAACCGCGGCCACCTGGGCGATCTCGGCGTCGAGGCGCGCGTCCAGCAGCGGATCGGTCACGTCTACCTGAAAGCGCTGCAGGTCCAGGCCGGCGACCACGGCGGCCGCGCGCAGCCCGGCATCGCTCAGGTCCGCATTGGCAAACACCGCGTCGTGCATCGCCCAGAATTTGCCCTGCCGGTCGGCGGCCAGCGTCGCCTTGGCAACCGCGCGCGCGCGCAAGTGAAACGGCAGCGGGTCGTGGCGCCAAAGCACCCGCACCTGGTCGCCGTACTCGGCACGCAACTGCGCCAGCGTCACCTCCGCGCGCTTGCAGAACGGGCACTCGTACTCGCCAACCGCGACAATGAGCACCGGCGCGCGGGCCGGGCCTCGCACAGGCGCTGGCGGCAGCGGGTTGGCGATGACGGTCTGCACCGGGGGCACAGCGAGCGCCGGCAACGTCGTCAACAGCGCGAGGCACAACAGCAAGAATCGGAAAATGCGCGCGTTCGTCATGACGGGGAGCCTCCGCTGCGATGATGCCCCCAATCGTCGGCGGTCGCCAGTGGCGATGGGCGTGTGCACGCGCACACGTGTGCACATGTGCACATTGGCAGGTTTTCGCCACCTACCGCGCCCAGGAATTGCGTTTTATCCTTTTATTTCAATGCACAACATACTGTTTGTCAGAATCTGGCACGACCCTTGCTTACCTTCTTCCGTGACGAAGCACAGCGCGTCGTCACGACCGGCCAACCAACCCCGACGAGGTCCCCATGGCGCACGCCCACTCTGCCGATTCGCTCCTCGAAATGTTCGCCGCGTCGCCAGCGCTCAATGCCCGCGATCTCATCCGCTCGCTGCCGCCCGCCCGCCGCATCAGCTGCTACGGCCTGACGTCCGACGGGACCCGTCAGGTTTTCCCGACTATCCAAGCGCTGTTGCGCTGGGCCACCCGCACGCCGGACATCCAGGCGATCTGCCTCGACAACTGCGTGTGGCGCAGCTACGCGTCGTTCCGGCGCAACCTGAATCAGGGGCTCCCCGTTGATCAGGCTTTTGACGGCGCTGAATTGCACAACTGGGACGTCCAGTTCGGCAACCGCCGCCGCACGCGGGAAGTCCACGCCGCGTAACGTCCAGCCGCAAGGCCGTCGCAAGCTCCGCCGACGTGAGTCTCCCGCCGTGACCCGCTGAAACAATCTCTGACCGCGGTCGCTCGGCGCGGACAGGACTCGACTCGGACGCGTAAGTAGCTGACTCGCCTCGGGTCCGAGGTGCTTGA
>CAINLT010000223.1 GCA_903850505.1 uncultured Myxococcales bacterium
CCGGCCCCAGCGTCGCCACGGTCTGCAGATCCGCGGACACCTTGCGCACGTCGCCTTGCCACTCGCACGCAACAGCCAGCCAGCCCGCCGGCGCCAGCGCGAGTCCCCACGGCCCCGCGCACACCTGCTTGCGGGCCACGACCTGCAGCGCATCTGGATCCACGATGACAAGCTCGCCACCGCGGTAGTTCGCGACCACCACCTGCTTGCCCATTACGAGCAGTTGGTGCGGTTCTCCGCCCACGACGATGCGCCCGAGCAGCGCCAGCGAATCGGCATCCACGACGCTGACGCTGCCCTGATCGGGATCCGTCACCACAAGCCGCTTGCCGTCAGGCAGCAGCGCGATGCTCGAACCCGTCACACCCGGCGTGCGATCGACGGCGTTCGGCGCCACCTGACAGGCCGTCAGCAGGAGCGGGAGGAGCAGCGTGAGAGGGCGCATCGACATCGGCGGCAGCACTCAGTTGGGATTGAGCAGGCCGAACTCGATGATGACCGGGTTCTTGTTGCACGCGACCTCCTGGCCGCCGATCGGCAACGTGACCGGATCGCCCTTGGACGCGTCGCCGCTGTTGTCCAAATCCTGCGCGCACAGCACTTGATACTGGCCGGCCGTCAGCAGCTGGCTCGTGAACGTCGGCGCGGTCGCAGCCTGCAGGTCGGCGTTCTCCACGTTGAAATCCTGCAGTGACTTGGCGCCGTCGTTCGGCCCGACCACCGTCACATCCGCGGCGTGGAAGATGCTGCAGCGGATCGTGCCTTTGAGCGGCCCCTTCAGGTCCTTGCTGTCGAGCACGACCTTGCCGGCCTTGAACGTCATGTCCAGCGTGCCCTGCGCCGCCAACTGGATCGACGGATCGCCCAGCTGATTGCACGCCGCGTCCGCGTTGGGATCCTTGGCCGGAAACACGACCTCGGGCCACGCCACAAACGGCACGTCCGCCAGCGCGTGCTGGGGCGTCTCGACGGCGTACGCGATCGAGAACTTGCCCGCCTCGCCATGCGCCACGACGCGCACGACGCCTCCGCCATCGGGATGGTCGTAGTAGAAAGTCGAATCCCACGGCAGCGACGAGCCCGCCTTCGCGTCTTCCGCGTCCAGCATCGTCCCCATGTTGTGCAGCACGAGCTCCTGAAAGGCGTTGCCCGCGAGAATCGACGCCGGCGCTTTGGCCACCGCGATGCGCTGGTTGTCCAGCGTGACGACCTCAAAGCCGACGTTCACGAACTTCTGGTCCAAGTGCGGATCGACCGTCAGGCGCAGCCAATTGTGCGGAAAGAGCCGAAAATCCTTGAAATTCTGCTTGCTCGTCGCGCCAGCGCCGTAGGCGTGGTCGACAAAGAAGTCGAAGTCGTCCTTGTTCAGGTGAAACCAGACGGTGCCCGCGATGGAGTCAAACGCAGACGCCGACTGCAGCGCGTGGCCGATGGCCTCCGGCACCAGCGACGTGCGCGGGCTGGAGACCGTGATGTGCAGCGTGTACACGCCCTGGTTGCCTTCCACGCCAAAGTTGAAGAGGCCGCCTTGGGTCGAGACGACGTGGTATTCCAGCAGAAAGCGCTCGGCGCCCACCGGATCCTTGGCCGCGTCCGCCGTCATCTTGGCCATGGCCGCGCGCACGGTCTGGAGCCACACCTTGCCAATCGCGAACGACGTCGGCACCACCGCGAGCGTGCGGCGCGTCTTCCCGTCCGCCTTGGCGAACGTCAGCGTGAGGCGCGACTGGTCGGGCGTCGTCGGATCGGCGGCCGCGGCAATCCAGTAGCCGGTTGAAAACTGCCGCTCGGGGAGGAATTTGCCGGCCGCCGCGTCGTCGGCAAACAGCCCGGAGGCCATCGCGTCCCAATCGGCGGGCAACGGCATGTGCAGCGCGAAGGAGACCCACTCGCTGGGCAGCGCTTTGGTCGGATCCACGACGTTTTCGGTCGTTGCCGCCGTGTCCGCAGACGCGTCGTCCGTCGCGGAAGCGCCGGTCTTGGACGCCGCGGATTCGCAGCCCGTCAGCGCAGCGACCAAACCACAAACCACTGCACCGGCGCGCAATCGCGCCGCAATTACCGAAATCTTCATGTGTTCTACTCCCGCCAGCCGGCTAGTCTACGCATTTTCCGATCGAGCGCAACGGCGAGGTTCGGGCGGCAGGGCGGCGACAAGATCGTCAGAATCGTGTGGTTTCTGGATCGCGGCGCGGCCGTTTGCTACGCTGACGCCGTGATGAGCCCCTCGCCCCAGCATCTGCCGCCCGCTTGCCACCGCCGCCATGCCTGCCTCGTGGCGTTGCTCGTGCTTTGTGCTCCGGCGCACTTGCTGGCCATGCCCGGCGATCCCGGCGGCGGTTGTCCAGCTCCGCCGAATGCGCTCGTCTTCACGGAAATCATGGTCGGTGGCGCCAACGACCCGCGCTGGGTGGAAATCACCAATCCAGGCAAGTACGCGCTGTCGCTCGCGAAGGTGTCGCTGCAGGTCTACGGCGACAATGGCGCGCTGCTGGCGAGTTTCCCGCTGGGCGCCACGCTGCCGTTCATCCAGGCTGGCGAGGCGTGGCCGCTGGGCGACGTGCCCGACGCGAGTCCGCTGAGCGCGCTGTTGAAGGTCAAGATCCTGGAACTCGGTGAAGGGTTCGCGCTGCCGATGTGCCACGGCAAGGTCGTGCTGAACGGCCCAAGCGGCCTGATTGACGCGTTTGAGTACAACTTGTGTCAGGCGATGCCCAAGCCCAAGGCGGCCGTGCTGGCGCTGGATCCGGCGTTCACGGATCCGTGCAAGAACGACGCGCAGAAACTCTGGTGCCTCGTGCCGCCGCAGACAAGTCCGTACGGCACGCCGGGCTCGAAAAACCTCGGCTGCGATCTCGACGGCGACGGCTACCTTTCCACCAACGGCGATTGCGACGACCTCGATCCGGCCGTGCACATCGACGCGCAGGAGGTCTGCAACGGCAAGGACGACGACTGCAACGGCGTGACCGACGACGACTTGCAGCCGCCCGTCGGGTTCTGCCCCTCGCTGGGGATTTGCGCGCCGGGAATCAGCCCTGACGGCACGCCGAAAGCGGGCGCGGTTGTCCACTGCGAGGGCGCGACGGGCTACGTCTGCGACTATCCGACCGGCTATGAACCCGCCAAGGAGACCCTCTGCGACGGCTTTGACAACGACTGCGACGGCCTGACCGACGAGGGCTTGGTCAACGCGTGCGGGACGTGCGGGGCGCCGCCGGCTGAGCTGTGCAACGGCAAGGACGACAACTGCGACGGCAAGACCGATGAAGGCGTGGTCATCACCGGCCTCGCGTGCGGCGGGAGTGGCGTGTGCCTGCAAGCGCAGGGGCTTTGCGTCGACGGAACGCCGACCTGCGTGCAGGGCTTGGCTTGGCAGGCGACGGAAACCTTGTGCGACGCGCTCGACAACGACTGCGATGGCCTGACCGACGAGATGATGGGCGACCCGGGCTGCACCAGCGGGATCGGCGCGTGCGCGGTCGATGGCGTCAAGAAATGCGGGCTCGACGGCAGCGTGGTGTGCCAGACGCCCACCGCCGGCGCGCCCAGCCAGGAAATGTGCGGCAACGGCTTGGACGACAACTGCGATGGCAAGACCGATGAGGGCTTTGACGTCGGCAGCCAATGCGAAGCCGGCAAGGGCATCTGCCGCTTGATCGGCAAGCGCCTGTGCAGCAGCGACAAGCTGGCCACGGTCTGCAGCGTCGACCCCGGCGCCCCGGACGCGTATGAAACGTGCGGCAACGGCTTGGACGACAACTGCGACGGCCAGACCGACGAAACCGGCTGCGTGCAACCCAACGTCAGCCGCCACTTCAAGGGCTGCGGCAGCGCGCGACTCGGCAGCGACGTCAGCGGCTTCCTGCTCGCCACCGTGTGCGGTTGGCTGGTGTTGCGCCGCCGCGTCCGCGTGCAAATTCCCACCGCCAAACTGTAGTCGCGCGGCTGAAAATCCGGCAGAGTGCGCGCCCGAGCGGTCCGGTGGACGGCAAGGGAGACGCGATGCAGGCCCTCAAGACGACTTTTGCCAAGCTCCGTCCCAACGTGGACTTTTGCGCGCTGCGCGTCGTGGAAACGCGCGGTGAAACGCTGGCGGTGCGGCAGGACGTGCAGGAGCCGCTCACGCGGACGGTCGATCGCGGCGCGATGGTGACGGTCTTGCACCGCGGCGGCTACGGCTATGCCGCGACGAGTCGACTGACCGAGGCGGGACTGCAGGCGGCCATCGACGAGGCGAAGCGGTGGGCGGAACTCAGCCGGACGCGCTCGGTCTTTGACTACAGCCAGCTCCAGATGCCGGAGCCGGACGGCACGTACCGCAGCCCGCAGGTCGCCGATGCGCCGCAGTGGCAGCGCCGCGAGCTGCTGGACCTGCTGATGGCGGAGTCGCGCGCGGCCAAAATCGACGACCGCATTGTCGATTGGGGCGCGACCGTGGCGCTGCTGCAGACCCGGCAGTTCTACATCAGCCACGCCGCGGCGGTGCAGGGCGCGGCGGGCGTCGAGCAGGAGTTCCACTACGTGATGCCCGGCGCGTCGGTGACCGCGTTTGGCAACGGCGATTCGCAGACGCGCAGCCTGGGCGGTCAGTACAACGGCTATTATCGGCAGGGCGGCATGGAAATCGTGCAAGCCGCCGGGCTCATTGGCGCGGGACGCCGCGTGGCGGAAGAGGCGCTGGAACTGCTGCACGCGCCGAATTGTCCGACCGGCCAGATGGACCTGTTGCTGTTGCCGGAGCAGATGATGCTGCAGCTGCACGAGTCGATCGGCCATCCGCTGGAGCTCGACCGCATTCTCGGCGACGAACGCAATTACGCGGGCACGAGCTTTGTCACGCCGGAGATGTTCGGCTCGTACCGCTACGGCTCGGACCTGCTCAACGTCGCGTACGATCCGACGATCGCCAATGAATTCGCATCTTACGGCTGGGACGATGACGGTTCTCCGGCGCAGAAGCACCTGCTCATCCAGGACGGCATTCTCCAGCGGCCTCTCGGTGGCGCGATCTCGCAGGCGCGCGCAGGCCTCCCGGGCGTGGCGAATGCGCGGGCGTGCGCGTGGAATCGGCCGCCCATCGACCGCATGGCCAACCTCAACATCGAGCCGGGCGACGCGACGTTGGCGGAGATGATCGCGAGCGTCGAGCACGGCGTCCTGATGGACACCAACGTCAGCTGGTCGATCGACGACTCCCGCAACAAGTTCCAGTTCGGCTGCGAACGCGGAATGCGCATCGAGAACGGCAAGCTCGCCGGCGTTGTCAAGAACCCGAACTACCGCGGCATCTCGGCGACGTTCTGGCGGGCGCTCAAGCGCGTCGGCAACGCCAGCACGTCGCACACCATGGGCACGCCATTTTGCGGCAAGGGCGAACCGAACCAGGTCATCCGCGTCGGCCATGCCAGCCCGGCATGCCTGTTCGCCAACATCGAAGTCTTTGGCGGAGAAAGCTGATGCACAACGCGTTTTTTCAACTCGCCGACCTCATTGACGCAAACCTGCAGTCCGGCGAGCGCTTCACGGCGTGGCTGGCGGGCGAGACGTCCGACTTCGTGCGGTTCAACCATGCCCGCGTCCGTCAGGCGGGACGCGTGGAGCAGGCCTACCTGACGCTGCGGCTCGTGGCGGAGAACAAGCAGGTGTCCGTGACGCTGGGGCTGACGCAACACGCCCCGGCGGACCACGTGGCGGTGCTGGCGGAGCTGGCGGCGTTGCGCGGGCAGTTGGGCGACGTCGCGGCCGATCCGCATCTGCTCCTGTCAGACGATTGCCACCTGGCGTCGCGCGTGGCGCTGAACCCGCAGCTGGATGCCGCGGCGATCGTCGCGGTTGTGACGGAGCGCGCGGCGGCATACGACCTCGTCGGCATCCTCGCGTGTGGCGCAATTGCCAACGGTTTCGCGTCGAGCACGGGCTCGCGGCTGTGGTCGGAGACGTCCAGCTTCAACCTGGACTGGAGCCTGTACGCGCACGGCGACAAGGCCGTGAAGAGCAGCTACGCCGGCACGACGTGGGACGAGGCGCTCTTCACCCAGAAGCTCGCGGGCGCAGTTGCGCAATTGGCGTTGCTGCAACTGCCGGCCAAGACCCTGGCGCCGGGTGGCTACCGCGCGTATTTCTCGCCGGTCGCGCTGGAGTCGCTGCTCTCCATGCTCAACTGGGGCGGATTTTCTGAGAAGCAGCTGCAGGTCAAGCGCAGCCCGCTGCTGAAGCTGCAGGACGGTGAAGTGGCGTTGTCGCCGCTGGTGTCGTTGACCGAAGACACCGCCGGTGGCCTCGCGCCGGCGTTCCAAGCGGAGGGATTCCTCAAGCCCGGGCAGGTCGCACTCGTGCAGCAGGGCAAACTGACGGGCAGCTTGGTTTCACCGCGCACGGCCAAGGAATATGGCCTGGGCGCCAACGCCGACGGCGAAGAAACGACGCAATCGCTGCACATGGCGCCGGGCGATTTGCCAGAAGCCGATGTGCTCAAGCGCCTGGGCACGGGCCTCTACGTCGGCAACCTCTGGTACCTCAACTTCAGCGACCGGATGAACGCGCGGGTCACGGGCATGACGCGGTTCGCGACGTTCTGGGTGGAGAATGGCGAGATCGTCGCCCCGCTCAACGTCATGCGCTTTGACGATTCCCTGTTTCGGCTGCTGGGCGAACACCTGGAGGCGCTCACCGTCGAGCGGGCGTTGCTCGTGGACGCGGACACGTACGGATCGCGTCACACGGCCAGCAGCCTGCTCCCGGGCGCGCTTGTCGGCCGCGTCGAGTTGGTACTCTGACCGGTCACGGTTCTGTCACCGCACTCCGCGAGATCCTTGCTGTTCTCGGCCGTACAGCCTAGGTTTTGAGCGCGGCGCGTGCGGTCATTTTGTTGGCGCCCCGGGAGGCAGTCATGTTTGCAGTCGGCGTATTCAACAGCGTTCTTCCGGCCTATGGCATCATCGCCGTCACGCTCGGGATCCTTCTCGGTGCGGCCATTGTGGTCGCCTCGCGCGTGCTCACGGCGCGGCGGGTGCAGTGTCCGGCGACGGGCGAATCCGCGGATATCGTCGTGGAAAGTCGCAAGAGTCGGCCTTGGACGCAGTCGCGGCGGACTGAGGTGGCCCAGTGCTCGCTGCTGCCGACCGGCGTCACCTGCGCGCAGCGCTGTCTGGAATGCCCGTCCGGCGAGCACTAAACCTGCCTGCCAAGACCGGAGATCCATTGCTGTTTAGCGGTGGGCATGTCTAGGCTGCTGGCTGGGTCGCCAAGCGCGCGTCCCTGCGGGCCGACTCAACGCGACACAGGAACTTTGGCTCCGCGTCCATGCCGGGATGTAAAGCCTCTACGCCAAGCCGCGCAGGCGCCACAGGATCGCGCCGCCCATCCGCCGCAGCAGCGGACGTTGCTGCCATTTGGCCCACGACAGTTCTTCGGCCATCGTGGCGATATGCTCAAAGTAGAGTTCGACGTCGCCCGCCTCTGCCTCGCCGATGCCGACAATGTTGGCTTCGAGATTGCGCAGGCGCGAGAGCGGGTCCATGTTCGCCGAGCCGATCGTCCACCAGTTGCCGTCAATCACCATGAACTTCGCGTGCATGACCCCGCGCGTCAGGGCGAAGACCCGCACGCCGCGCTTGAGCAGACGCCCGACGCCGTGCTCGCTGCCGAGCGCCACGATCGGCACGTCTGACGTCCGCAGATCCGGCACGATGACGCGGACATCCACGCCGCGCCGCGCCGCGCTGACCAGCGCCCGCTGGAGCGCCCAGTTCGGCAGAAAGTAGGCCTGCACCAGGTGGATGCTGTGCTTCGCGCTCCGCACCGCCTCGAGCATCCGCCGATTGGCATACGCCTTGCGCGACCCGCCCAGGTTGAACGCGTGGGTCACCAGCGTCGGACCGGCCACTGAAGGCGGCGGCGTCTGAACGCGGGGCATCTTGCGCCAGTGCGCGCGCAGCACAGCCGCCATCGGCGCGACGCATGGCCCTTCGACCCGCGCACCCAGATCCAGCCACACCGGCTCACCCGGCGTCATTGCGTAGTATTTCTCGCCCACGTTGCGCCCGCCGATGTGCGCGACCTGCTCGTCAAACACCATCAGCTTGCGGTGATTGCGCTGCAGCCAATGCTTCCACGGCGTCTGCGCCGTCACCGGGTGGAACAACCGCCACTTCACGCCGACGTCGTCCAACTGCTCCGGCAGGTTGCCGGCCACGTCCAGCGAACCCACCGCGTCAATCGTCATGCGCACGTCCACGCCGCGCGCAACCGCCTGGCCCAGCGCCGCGACGAAGATCTGACCGGCTGCGTCGTCCACGAGCATGTACATCTCAATCAGGATCGACACTTTGGCGCGGCCGATATCGCCCAGCAGGACCTGCCACGCATCGTGGGCATCGGCGAGGACGCGGACTTGGTGATCCGCGCGCATGTCAGCGTCCAGCGCGTGGCGCCTGCCGAGGACTGGAAAGATGCTGGCGGATCGCGACATGACCAAAAGGTTAGCATGAAACGGTCCGCGCGCCGCACCATTCCCCGCCGCCGCGTCTCCTGCTACAACACGCGCAGCCGCCGGGCAGTGGGGAGTCTGCGATGGAAAAGCGCCGCAAGCACGTTCAGGACACGCCGGAGACGCCGCCGCCGACGACGCTGCCGGTCCTGGAAGACTGGACGCCCATGGGGCGCAGCCTGGAATACCGCATGGCGCAGGCGGCGTGGCTGCAAGGCGGCGCGGACCTGCTCCTGCATGGTGAGCTGCCGACCGCAGGCCACGACAGCGGGACGATGGCGGCGCATGGGGCGCAGTTGCTCGCGGCGTGGTGTGCGGAGCGGCTGGCGGCGGGCGATCTGCCCGAGGAGATCGTCGTCGTTGAGCTGGGCATGGGGACCGGGACGCACCTGCGCGGGCTGTTGGAGTCGTTCCGGCGGCTGTGCCTTGCGCAGGGGCAGGATTGGTACGGGCGGCTGGTTGCGTTCGCGACGGACGTCAGCCCGGCGGTGGTGCAGCTCGCGGTGGATCGCCAGGTCTTTGCCACCCATGGGCCGCGCGTGCGCGTGGGCCTGATGGACGCGCGCCTGCCCGGGCACTTCCGCGAACACGCGACGCAGACGATGTTTGACCTGCGCGGGCAGATGCACGGCGTGTGGGCGCATTACGTGCTGGATACGTTGCCGGTGGACATCTATCGCCAGCTCGCGGAGCAGTGGGAGATCGCGGCGGTGCGCACGCTGGTGCCCGACGTCGCGGCGTGGCAGGCGGCGGTGGAACTCTCGCTGGAAGAAGGGCAGGCGTTGGCGGCGGACGGTTCAGTGGAATCGGCGGCGCGGCTGAGTGCGGGGCAACTGCAGACCGCGACGCAGGTGCGGACGCTGCCGTTCGCCTTGGATGCGCACCCGGACGCCGTCGAACTGCAACGCGCGGCCGATGCACAGCGCGCGGCGTTGGGCGCGGACCATCCGCTGCTCGCGGACGGCGTCGTCGTTCATCATCCGGTTGGCGCGTTGCGGGTGCTGCCGCTGCTGCGCGACGCGCTGGCGGAGAACGGTTTCGCTGTGCTGCGCGATGTGGGACTCGTCACGCCCGAGGCGGCGGCGCAGTCGCGGATGCCCCAGCGCTTTGGCCAGACGCTGGCGATGCCGCTCAGTTTCGTGCAGTTGGACGGCTGGTTTGCCGCGCACGCGCCGACGACGACCTGGCTCGCGCCGCACGACGACGGTTTGCGGGACCACGGCACGCGGCTGCTGGCGCGCATGGAATTGCCGGCGACGCGTGCGCGTTTTGCCGCGTCGTTTGCCGGCCCGGCGCTGGAACACGGTCGCGCGCTGGTGAACGCCGCGCGCGAGACGACGGACGCGACCTTGGCGCTCGAGGCGTGGCGTCAGGCGGCGCTGGCTGAACCGGACGACTGGCTGATCCTGCAGGAAGCGGCGGAGCAGGCTCTCGATTTTGGCCAGCTGCAGCTCGGTTTGGCGATCGCGGCGCGCGGGCTGGAGCTCAATCCGGTGACGAGTCCGACGCTGTGGCGGCTGGCGGGCATGGCGCACGCGCTGCTCGGCGAGACGGCGGAAGCGGAGTTGGCGCTGCGGCAAGGCCTGGCGATCGCGCCGACCGACGCGGGCCTGCACGTGGCGCTGGCCCGGTTGGCGGCGGACTTGGGCGCGCTGCCGACGGCGTTCCGACACGTGGGTGAAGCGCTCGCGGGCGATCGCGCGGGGACGTGGCGGGAGACGGCGCTGTCGCTGCTCGACGCGACCTTGCGCGCCGACGAAGCGCGGCGGCAGGCCGAGGCGCTGGCTTGGCGCGAACGATCGGTCTGACGGCCAAGCGCGTCAACGACAACGACCCGGCATTGCAAATTTCTCGGTCGGCGCCCTTTGCTTGTCGCTGGGTCGCCAAGTGTGCCCACCTGCGGCGATGCGCGCGGCGACACCACGGGTCGGTGATCGACTTGATTCTGTTGGTGCCCTAAGCGAGCAGCGCCCGCGCCTTGGCCAGCACGTTCTCCGTGGTGAAACCAAAGTGCTTGGCCAGCACCTTGTCCGGCGCGCTCGCGCCAAACGTGTCGATGCCGATGCTCACACCTTCCAGGCCGACGTAGCGTTCCCAGCCGCGCGTCGTGCCGGCCTCCACGCTCAGGCGGGCGGTGCCTGCGGGCAGGACCGACTTGCGGTACGCCAGCGTCTGCGCCTCAAACAACTCCAGCGACGGCAGCGACACGACGCGCACGCCGACGCCTTCCGTTTCCAGCTGCTCCTGCGCCGCAAGCGCCAAGTGCACTTCCGATCCCGTCGCGAGAATGACCAATTGCAGCGCCGCCGTTTCATGGCGCAGCACGTAGCCGCCGCGTTCAACGGCCGTCACAGCGTCGCCCAGCGCCGCTTCGCGCGGCAGTTCGGGCAGGTTCTGCCGCGTCAGCGCCAGGATCGTCGGCGCTTTTCCGCGCAGCAGCGCCACGCGCCACGCGCCCGCCGTCTCCGCCAGATCCGCCGGCCGCAGCACGACGGTATTGGGGATCAGCCGCATCGCCATGATGGTCTCGATCGGCTGGTGGGTCGGACCGTCCTCGCCGACGAAGATCGAATCGTGCGTGTACACGGTCACGACCTGCAGGCCCATCAGCGCGGCCAAGCGGTTGGCGGGGCGCATGTAGTCGTGGAAAACCAGGAACGTCGAGCCGACCGGAATGTGGCCGCCATGCGCCGCGAGGCCGTTGCAGATCGAGCCCATCGCGTGTTCGCGGACGCCCCAGTGGATGTTGCGGCCGAGCCAATTGCCGTTCTGCACGTGGCCGCCGCCGGTGATTTCAGTGAACGTCGAGTGGCCGAGATCCGCGCTGCCGCCGAGCAGCTGCGGCACCACCGCGCCGATCGCCGCCATGACCTTCTCGCCGCCCTTGCGGGTGGACAGCATGCCGCCGACTTCCTGCTGGGGCCACGCCACTTGGGCAGTCAGCGCCGGCAGATCGGGATTGAGCCGCTTCAGCAGCGCCTGGCCCTTTTCGCCCTGCGCGTGCTGCTCCCACGTCTCACGCATCGACTTGCGCGCGGCATTGTTGCCCCGCGTGTGCGCGTACACGGCGGCGTCCACGGCGAAGAAAGCCGCCGGATTCAGGCCGATGTGGGTCTTTGTCGCCGCGACCTCGTCCGGGCCGAACGGCGCGCCGTGGGCCTTATGACTGCCCGCGAGCTTGGGTGAACCGCGGCCGATGACCGTGTTGCAGATGATGAGCGTCGGCTTTGTCGACTCTGCCTTGGCAGCTTTCAGCGCCTCGCGAACGGCCGCCAGGTCGTTGCCTTCCGCGTGCAGGACCTGCCAGTGATACGCGGCGTAGCGCCCCGCGACGTCCTCGGTGAACGTCAGCTCCGTGCGGCCGTCAATCGTGATGTGATTGGAATCATACAGCACGATCAGCCGGCCCAGGCCCAGGTGCCCCGCGAGCGAGGACGCTTCAGACGCCACGCCTTCCATCATGCAACCGTCCCCCGCGATTGCGTACGTCCAGTGGTCCACATGCTCCGCGCCAAACTCCGCGCGCAGGCGTTCTTCCGCCAGCGCCATGCCGACCGCGTTGGCGATGCCCTGGCCCAGCGGCCCTGTCGTCGTCTCGATGCCGACCGTGTGACCGAACTCCGGGTGGCCCGGCGTCTTGGAGTTCAGCTGGCGAAACTGCTTGAGATCGTCCAGCGAGACGTCATACCCGTACAGGTGCAGCAGCGCGTACTGCAGCATGGAGCCGTGGCCCGCGGAGAGCACGAAGCGGTCGCGATCCGGCCAATGCGGCGCACTCGGATCAAAGCGCAAGAAGTCCTGCCAGAGCACGTAGGCGGCGTCCGCCATGCCCAGTGGCATGCCGGGATGGCCAGAGTTCGCCGCCTGGATCGCGTCGATCGCGAGGCCTTTGATGGTGGCAATTGTGAGCGTGTCGGCGGAAATTTGGGCAGTGGCGGACATGACAACCTCGGTAGGCGATTGGGGGCCGCAGTGTCTCACAGACCAATCCGGAGGTCAGCCGCCGCGGCCGCGATCGACCCGGGTGTGGCAGAATTGACACACGCGCGCGCCCCGCAAGTTGACCGTTTCCGAAGCGCGCCGTTTCCGCCATACTCCGCGACCTCATCTGCCCGACGTGGGCCAGTTCGCGCAGGCGGCCTCTCTCGTGACTTCTCCTTTGCCGCCCGATTCGCCCCAACTTCCGCCCGCGATTACGCGGTCTGCGCTGCCGTCCATCATCGGCCGGGCGCTTAGCCTGTTGCTGGCCGTGGTGATTGCGTGGCTGGCGGTCGATCGCGGCATGGCGATGTGGGTCCAGCACGAGGACGCGATCGTGGGCCGCATGGCGCGCTACGTGCCGCAGCCGGACCCGGAGCAACTGCAGCAGCTGCTGACGTTGGGCGAGCAGGGCGCGCCGATGGCGGTCGTGCTCGCGTGCGATCCGGCGCAACCGCGGTGCCGGCGGCAGTTGGCGACGCTTGTGCAATGGCAGCATCAGCCGTCCAAATTCCTGCGGGATCCGACGGATCCGGGCGCGAACAGCAAAGGCGAGGGCATGCGTCGGCTGGTGTTCCTGACGCGGCCCGGCGATTCAGCGAGTACGGCGGCGGCGCTGACGATCCACGCGATGGACGCGCAAGGGCTGTTGTGGGGCGCGATTCCGGCGCTGGCGCAGGACACGACGACGTGGCAGCCCGCGTCGCTCAGCAAGATGCTGCACGGTTTGTCCTTGGATCCCAAACAATTGGCGCACGATCGCGATGATCCCGAGACGCTGCTGGCGGTGCAGATCGAGCGGACGATGGCTGAAGCGCTGGAAGTGCCGAACGACTCAGGCCTGCTGGTGGCGGGACTGCCGATCGCGGCGACGCAAAGTGAAGGCGCGGCGTTGCTGGCGGCGATCGACGCGGCTGAGGCGCAAATGGCGGAGAACCTGAAGTTCTTTGGCGGTGACGTCTCGCTCGCACAGGCGCGCGGGCTCGCCAGCATGCCCATGCGCACCCGCGACCGCTTCGTCCGCTGGATCCTGATCGGCAAGAAAGTCTCCAGCCTGCCGGGCGTACACAGCGACGAACCGCAGGCGGACAGCGACGGCAGCGACGAGGAGGACGACGGGAAGCCATGACTGAGCGCAACGATTTGGATTTTCACTGGCCCGCGATTGACCCGCTGGAGCCGTACACGACGCCGGAGCGGCTGGCGCGGATTGACGACGTGCTGCGCCATCGGATCGTTTCGATCGCGACCGTGTTTGAGGATGTGTTTGATCCGCACAACATCGCGGCGGGACTGCGGACGTCCGAGGGCTATGGCCTGCACGACATCCACGTGATCCACAACCAGTTTGGGATGCGTTCGAAGTCGACCGTCGCCAAGTCGGCCGACCAGTGGCTGGACGTGCACCAGCACGGTTCAACGCTGGAAGGCGCGCGGGCGCTGAAAGAACAGGGCTTCAGCATCTGGGTCAGCGACCTGCAGGCCACGGAGACGCTGACGTCCATGCCGATGGACCCGAAGATCGCGATCGTCGTGGGCAACGCCAAGACGGGGATCAGCGAGGAAATGCGCGCGCTGGCGGATCGCCGTTATATTCTGCCGATGTACGGAATGGTGCAGTCGTTCAATCTGTCCGTCGCGCTGGCGATTTCCCTGGAACAACTGGTGCCGCGCCGGCGTGCGGATCTGCACGGTTGGGGCGACATGCCGATCGCGCGGATGTGGCAACTGCGCAAGACGTGGCTGGAATTTGGCCAGCGGCACGCGGAAGCGCTGCGGCACGCGCTGGAGCAGGAAGCGCCGTAGCGTCGCCGTTCGCGCGCCATTTGGCGTTGTGAGCGGCTGGCTCTAGCCGATCTTGCCCGCCAGCTTGACGGCATGGCCAGCGGCGGCGCGCGCGAGGTTGGTCTTGTCAAAGGCGGAGATGCGCTCGATCGTGCGGACCTGCAGCTCAAACTCTTCCACCATCGCGTTGTTGGAGTTGGCGTCGAGTTGCCAGCCAGCCCAGCGCGACGGCCAGCAGTCCACCAGATTGTAGCGCGCCAGCTCGGAGCGCCCGGAGTCGTCCATCAGCACGACGCTGGCGTTTTCAAAGCGGAACTTGCCGTCCATCGTCGCCTTGATCCAGTCCCACAGGATCGCGGTGTTGACGTAGCCCTTCTTCAGCACCACGGGCGTGATCTTCGGGCGGCCGGGAATTTGCCGCGGGTACATGTCCTTGCCGGACTGGTACTCGATGACCTCAACCTGCGTGTGGATGCCTTCGACGGCCTGGAAGCCGCCGGCCAACTGGCTGTCAAACCAGAAGTCGATGCGAAACCGGAAGGCAGCCTGATGGTCGTGCCAGCGTGCTCCGCCCGTAACTGCGTCGATCGGGTTCATTTCGCCTCCGGGTCCGCGCGGACGCCTGCATCCGCCCTTGCTGGATCGCTGATCGCCGCAGCATCGTCAACCGATTCTCGCGCCGCTGGGGTTTGCGCGCCCCAACTACCAGGCCGCTTCGATTGTCGCCTTGGAGCGCACGATGTTCCACAGCTGATCCGGCTGGCGCTCGCGATCCTGAAATTTATGAATGTACTCAAGGTAGTAGCTGATCTTGACGCCTTGCCAGTAGATCTGCGACTGGAACGCCACGGTCTGCTTGTCCGTCACGTCGTTGCCGTAGCCCAGCTCCGGCGTACCCGTGCGGTGCTGCTCGTCCCAGTGATCGACCTGGCCCAGCACGCCGACCTTCACGCCGTCCCACAGCGGCATCGAGAGCTTGGCCTTGGCGATGAAGATGTTGCCGTCGTAGTCATCGCCCAGCGCGCCCGCGCCATTGGTCCGGCGGTAGTCCACGTCGCTGATGTACTTGGCCTTCACGTCCAGTTCCAAGCCGTGGGCGTCGGGCCAGCGCTGGCGGAAATCGGCAACCGCGATCTGCGTGTGGCGCAGTTGGTCGCGCTTGAACACGGAGCGCGGATCGCGGCCGCGGTCCAGCGTGTTGGCGTAGTCGTAGATGGCCGTGTCGGTGAAGCCTTCGCTGTGCAGGAACGTCGGGTAGACCTTGTCGACGTCCCGCCCTTGGCCGTTCTGGTTGTAGTTGATGAAGGTGTATTCCGTGCTGATGCGCGTCTCGTCCTTCTCCCACGTCGCCAGGCCGGTCGCGCCGTGCCAGCCGATGCAGCTCTCGACCCACGCGTCGTCAAAATCGATGAATTCGTTGGCGAGATTCAAGGTTGGCAGCTGGCCGCCGCCGCCGACAAGCCCGTCGGTGAGCAGGACGTCGGCTTCGCGGCGCGCGCCGAAGATCGCGTTGTAGTCCTGGCCGATGTTGAAGTACTCGGCCTGCAGCGTGAGGCCATTGCCCCACGGGTCGTTGCCGGTCAGCCGCAGCGTGCCGGCGAACGCGTCCGTGTCCTTGTAGACGAGCGGAAAGACGCCCTGGTTGAGCGCGACGCCGTTGGCCGCGAGCGTCGGGTCGATGCGCTGGCCGCTCATGGCGATGAGGCCTTGCACGCGCCAGACCTCAAGGAACGTGTGGTCGATGTCGAGCGTCGAGTTCCAGCTCGAGTACCGCGACAGCATGTCGACCGCGTGGTTGATGACGCAGCCGGGAATCGCCTGGCCGAGCTGGTCGAGGCACGTCGGGTTGGTCGAGCCGACGGCGTCGGGATCGGCCTTGTCGACCTCCAAATCCTGCGTGTAATCCGCGACCCAGCGCACGATTGTCTCGTCTTGCGGCTGCCAGCGCACGCTCGCGGCGTAGGCCCAGTCGCGCGACCAGAACGCGTTGCCGCCGAGGTTCGGGTCGCCCAAGCCGGTGGACCAGCCGGGACCGACGAACAATTTGGGCATGGCGATGATGCCGACGTGGTACTGGAACTGGTCGTCCTTGCCGAAGTGGCCGGACGCGAAGTAGCCGCGGCCGTTGTCGCGGTCGATGTAG
>CAINLT010000224.1 GCA_903850505.1 uncultured Myxococcales bacterium
AGACCGCGCGCGCCGGACTGATAGTAGCGATCCGCAACGTCGAGCAGCTCCGCCACGACCGGCGCCACGTCGCGCTTCCGCATCTCCGCCAGCGGTCCGCCGAGCATCGCCGGCCACTGCTGCAGCCCGTGACGCGCGAGCATGTCCGCCGGGAGGTACAGCCGCCCGCGCTGCCAATCTTCCGCCACGTCGCGGCAAATGTTGGTCAGTTGCATCGCGATGCCGAGGTCGCTCGCTTGCCGCAGCGCGAGATCCGACGTCACGCCCATCACATGGCACATCATCAGGCCCACGACGCCGGCGACGCGCCAGCAGTACAGCATCAGCGTCGCCGAATCGCCGTAGCGCACGCCTTCCACGTCCATGCGCATCCCGGCCAGCAGCTCCTGCGGATAGAGTTGCGGAATCTGCCGTCGCTGCAGCATTTCCTGCAGCGCCGCCAGCAGCGGTTGCCCCTGCATCTGCCCGTCGTAGATCGCCGCCAGCTCCTGATCCAGCCGCGTCAGCGCCGAGCGGGCCGCCTCGGGCGATTCGGCTTCATCCACCGCGTCATCGGCGTAGCGGCACCACGCATACAGAACGACCGCATCGTCCCGCACGCGCTGTGGCAGCAGTCGGCTTGCCAGGGCAAACGACTTGGAATTCTGGGCGATAGATGCGGCGGCAAGTGTTTGGGCAACGGCGTGCTTCGTCATCTTCATGCCACCTTGCGCTGCCGCTCGGCGGCGACTTTGGCCAGCCGCTGGCGCATGACGGCCACCGCGACCGGATCCGCGCTGGGCAGGCCAAAATCCGCGGCGATGACCTCCACCGTCGCCTTGGCGGAGCTGATCACGCCCGGCACGCCTGCGCCCGGATGGGTGCCCGCGCCGACGATGTACAGCCCCGGAATGTCCTGATCGCGGTTATGCGGCCGGAACCACGCGCTCTGCGTCAGCGTCGGCGCCACCGAAAATGCCGCGCCCTGGAACGCGTTCAGGTCATCGCGAAAATCCTCCGGCGTCAGCCAGCTTTTGGTCACGACGTGTTGCCGCAGGTCCGGGAGGTGCGTCTCCAGGTGCGCCAGCAGCTTCTCCGCGTACTGCGGTCCCACGGTTTTCCAGTCAATCGCGGCATTGCCCAGGTGCGGCACCGGCGACAGGACGTAGAATGCGCCACAGCCCGGCGGCGCCATCGTCGGGTCAGTGTGCGTCGGCGCGTGGAGGTACAGGCTGAAGTCGTCGGGCAGGGCGTGGCCGTGGAAAATCTCCTCCAGCAGCTCCTTGTAGCGCGGACCAAACACCACGGTGTGGTGCGCAACGTCGTCCTTGTACGGCCGATCCGTGCCGAAATACAGCACGAAAAGCCCCATCGACCAAGCCATCTTCTCCAGCTTCCTGGCGCGCTTCTGCGCCTTGGCGTGGTTCCGGTACAGCTTCTTGTAGGTGTGATGGACGTCGGCGTTGGACACGACGAAATCAAAGATCTCATTTTGTCCCGTCGCCGATTGGACGCAATGCACCGACTTGTCGCCCAGCTGCTGCACGTCGATCTGCTTAACCGGCGACGACAAGCGCAGCTCCCCGCCGAGCGACTGGAACAGCCGCAGCAGGCCTTGCACGAGCTCGCCCGTACCGCCGCGCGGGAAAAACACGCCCCAGTGGCGCTCCAGGTAGTGGATGAGCGTGTAGATCGCGCTCGTCTCATACGGATTGCCGCCGACGAGCAGCGAGTGGAACGACAGCGCCTGCCGCACGTGGTCGTTCTCCACGAAACCCGCGACGGTCGCGTACACGGAGCGATCCGCGCGCAGCTTGGCCAGCTGAGGCGCCACCTTGACCATGTCCATGAAGCGGAGGAACGGCTTGCCAGCGAGCTTCTCGTAGCCGGCCTCAAAGACCGCCTTGGAGTAGTCGACAAAGCGCTCGTAGCCCTCGACGTCGTCTGGATTACGGGCGCGGATCTGGGCGATCATCGACTCGCTGTTGCCGTCGTAGTCGAACTTGTCGCCGTC
>CAINLT010000225.1 GCA_903850505.1 uncultured Myxococcales bacterium
CACGGACGCGGCCAAGCGCGAGCAGGCGTGGAAGCAGTTCCTGACGTGGGACGGCAAGCGCCATCCGCTGATCCACGCGATCCGCAACGATCCCAACGTGATGGAGCCCAAGCCGCTGGTTGACGAAGCGGAGAGTGCGCTGCAGCCGCTGGCTGTGCACGCGGCGCGTCTGTACCGCTTGGGCGCGCAGCCGGCGTGCGCGGAGCTGCAGAAGGAGCTTGCCGCCGCGCCGGGCCGGACCAAGGCGATCGCTGAACTGGAGCCGCTGTTCGCGAAGGCCAACACCCACGGGCAGCTGGAAATGGCCAAGGCGCAACTGCGGGAAGCGCGCGACGCGGCGCTGGAAGTCAGCAATGCGGAGCTGACGCGCGACGAGGCCGATGAAGTGCGCGACACGGTCGCCGAAGCCATGGCGCCGACGCTGAAGCGCTTGAAAGAGGCCGAGTTGAAGGCCGCGGCGAAGTTCAAGAAGTAGCGTTCGCGGTCAGACGACCGGCGGCCGCCCTTTGCGGGCATCGGCGTCGCGGTAGAAATACCAGGCAGCCACACTGCGCCACGGCCGCCACGTCTCGGCAATCGCCAGCGCCTTCTGCGGGAAATCAGACTTCTGCAAACCGTAGTGGTGCATGAACGCCTCGCGCACGGCCAGATCGCCCAGCGGCAGCACGTCGGGCCGCTGCAGCGTGAACATCAGGAACATGTCCGCCGTCCATCGGCCAATGCCGGGCACCGCGACGAGCGCATCGGCGACCGCGTCATCCGCCATCGCGTCAAGTCCCGCCAGGTCGAGGCGCTGATCGACGACAAAAGCCGCCAACGCGTGCAGGTATTTGGCCTTCTGGCCTGACAGACCCGCGGCGCGCAATTGCTCCGGCGTCTGCGCGGCAATCGCTTCAGGCGTCGGCAGGCCGTCGGGCAGCAACGCGCAGAGGCGACCGTGAATCGTCTTGGCCGCGGCGCTCGACACCTGCTGCGAGATGACCGCGCCGACCAGCGCGGCAAAGCGATCCGCGTGGAAACGCATGACGCAAGGCCCGACGGTGTGGATGATGCCCGCGAGCGTCGGATCGACCGCTGCGAGGTGCGCCGCCGCGGCCGCGTGCGGATGCGCTGCCATCAGTAGCCGGTGCCGATGATCTTGGCGCCAACGGCGGAGAAGCGCAGGCCGATGCTGCTCGCGTCCTTGTTGCCGTCGCCGTCGGTGTCGATGTCGACCGCCAGCAGCTGCTTCACGAGCGCGAGCGCGTTGGTCTTGCCACCGAGCGACGTGAACACGCTGTCATCCATCGCGTTGATGATGTCCACAACAACCGGCGAAGGCACCGCGCCGCCCAGCGCGCCCGCCATGCCCTGCACAGCCTTGCCGTCAGGCGTGAACGTGACCTTCGCCTCGACCCGCGCGCCCTTCACGTACAACGTCGCATTCTTGGCGCCAAGCAGCGATGCATCCATGGCAAACAGCGTGTCGGAACCGCCCGCAGTCAGGACGCCGCCTTTGACAAGCGCGTCCTTGAACGAGAATTTTGGCATGCAACCAGCCGTGAACGCAGTCTGCATCGCCAGCCAGTTGCAGACATCCTTCTGCTGGTCGCAGTTCGCGTTCTTGCTCGATATGTCCATGTTGGCGTAGTACAGGTTCAGCGTGAACGGGATGTTTTCTCCTTGATAACCGGCCATTTCCGCGACAAACGTGAACTGACCGTTGTTGACGGAATCGATCAGCGGCTGGTTGACGATGAAGGACAGCACGGACGCGGCGTTGTCGATGCCTGCTGAGCAATCGCCGTCCGGCGCGCACGTCTTGGGATCGCCGTCCACGTCGATGCCGTCGCCGGGATTGCCGCTCGTGCCGATCTGGAACTGCGTCAGCTTGCCGTCGTAGTCGCTGAAGATCTTGTTGCAGATCGGGCACATGTTGGACTTGACGCCGATGCATTGGCCGCCGGTGCACAGGTCCGGGTACGTGCAGTATTCGCCGTCGTCGCAAGAGAGCGTGTTGATGGCGTGGATGCAGCCCTTGTCCGACTTGCAGAAGTCGTCCGTGCAGATGTTCTTGTCCTCGCAGACGACCGCATTGCCGCCCTGGCACTTCAGCGCCGACGAGCACGTCGAGCCGGTCAGGCACAAGTCGCCGGTCGAACAAGCGTCGCCGACCTTGAGGCTCGTGTGTTTGCAGCCCGTCGCGGGATCACAGCTGTCGATGGTGCAGCCTTCATTGTCGTCGCACGCCATGGGATCGATTTCCGCCTTGCAGCCGGTCTTGGGCTCGCAGAAGTCCTTGGTGCACGGGTTCTTGTCGTCGCACTTCAGCGCGTCCTTGCCCGGCGCGCACTTGCCGGCTTTGCAACTGTCGTTCACCGTGCACGCGTTGTTGTCCTCGCACGCGCCGACGCTCAGGCTCGTGTGCGTGCAGCCGTCCGCCGCGTTGCAGGCGTCCAGCGTGCAGGGCCAGCCGTCATCGCAGCCGATCGCCGCGCCCACGCAGCTGCCGTCCTGGTGGCAGGAGTCGAACTGCGTGCACGGGTTGCCGTCGTCGCAGTTGAGCTTGATGTCGACGGTCCAGCCGGTCGGGTCGACTTCTGGCTGGCAGCGCTGACACGCAACGGTCGGCGAGTTGCTGCCGCCGCCGATGCACACGCCGCCGATGAGGCAACCGTCGATCTTGTGGACGCAACCGCTGGATTTCAGGCAGCTGTCGGCGGTGCAACTGACGTCGTCAGCGCAATCGACGGGCACGCCCGCGCAGACGCCGCTGGCGCACTTGTCGGTGTTGGTGCACGCGTTGTTGTCGTCGCACGTCGCGCCGTTGTTGTCCGCTGTACAGGTGACGGCTGCGACGCTGTCGCCCAATTCGCTGAAGATGCCGTCGTTCGTCGCATCCGCGGAGGCGCCATCGCCACCCGTCGCTGCGGTGGTCCCGCAAGCGGCGCAGAGGGCCGCGAGGAGGAGGATCCAGGACTTGGAGACAATCGGACGCGTCAGCATGGCAAACTCCGTGGCGGGGGATGCCAAGGATAGCGAACTTCCGCTGCCGCTGCGAGTGCGCCCGCCTACGCGTCCGTTTCGTCGGTTCCCGCGGCAAAGTCGTCCGGCATCGCGGTGTACGCCGATGAGGCGCGATAGTCGGTGAGCGCCTCGTCCAGCAGGATTCGCGTAATCGCCATCAGCGGCAGCGCGAGCAAAATGCCCGTCAAACCAGCCAGCTCGCCCATCGCGATGATGCCCAGCAACACCACGACTGGCTTCAAGCCCACGCGATTGCCGATGATCCGCGGCGTGATGTAGATGAGGTCAACGCTGTAAAATGCCACAAAGAGCAGCGCAACGCCGCCGATCTGCCAGGCCGAGTGATCCGTCAAAAGCGACATGATGACGCACAGCGTCCCGCCGGTCAGCACGCCGATGTACGGCACGAGGTAGATGACGCCGGCGATCGGCCCCATGACAAGCGCGTACGGAACGTCGAGCAGCAGCAGACCGACCGAGAACGCGACGATGGCGCTCGTCATCAGCAGCAGTTCACCGCGCAGGAATCCGGCAAGCGCGCCGTCAATCCGCCGCACGACGTGCGCCACGCGCGCGCTGTGGCGACGCGGCACGAGCGACGCAGCGCCGCGCACGATCTTCTCGTAGTCCTCCAGCAAAAAGAACGCGACGACGACGATGAGCACCACGTTGCCCACGGTCATCAGCAGGTCGCGCGCGCTCGCGAGGATCCAGCCCACGGTCGAGTCTTCCGGACCGACGAACTCCTTGGCCAGCGCCTGCAGCACCTGACTCAGGTTCTGGTACGGCACAAAGTCGCTGAGCTTGCGGGCAAAATGCGCCTCGAACCACGGGTCCATCTTCAGGACCGTGTTGTACATGAGCTGCGGCAGGTGCGAACTGGCGTACTGGAGCTTCTGGGCCATCTGCGGCACCACGACGGTGAAGAACACCACCGCGAGCGAGACGAAGAGGAGCACGGGGACCGTCAGCGCCAGGAAGGGCGGCACCCGCCAGCGGCGCAGGCGCACCACAACTGGATTGAGCGCGTACGCGACAAAGAAGCCAAAGAGCACCGGCGTTGTGACGATCGACAGCCGGATGACCAGCCAAATCAGCAACGTCAGGCCTGCGCCGACGAGCGCAAACTGGAAGAACCGCGCTTGCCACTGGGACAACGGCGACTTTGGCTGCGGGATGTCGCGGTCCTCAGGCACGAAACGGGGCTCCTCTGACGGCAAAGGATAGCGGCGCGTCTTGGGGAATGCTACTTTCTGGGCCGGCTGCGGGCGCGTGGCCAAGGAGATGCGATGGCAGCGTGGCTCACGGGGCTTGTTTGGCTGGCCCTGACCAACAATCCGGTGGCTTTGCAGAGCGTGGATCTGGCGTGGGTGCCGCCGCCGTCGGCGGGATTGCGGGTGCCGGCGATGACGCGCCTGGCGACGGACCGCGGGCTGATCCGCAAGCCGTGGTGCAGTTTTGGCCGCCATGCGCAGCGGACCAGCAGCGCCGCCAATGGCCCGGATGTGCTGTTTCGCAAGCTCTCACCAGGCGTCCGTACCGCGCTGAACGAGATCCACGAGGCCATCCTCAATCCTGGCGACTACAGCGCCCGGGCAGCGGCTGAAGCGCGGTTTGCCGAACTCGTGCAGACCGTGGACGGGCCGGCGCTGATCCGGACGACGCTGATGGACACCGATGCGCGCGTCCAGTTGATGGCGCTCAAGGCCGCGCGGCTGATCGTCGCGCGCCAACCTCGCCTCGCGGCGTTTGCGACCGGCTACCTGGGCGCGGGCGATCCGCAGCTCTCCATTGCCGCGCTGGATCTGCACTTTGCCAGCGGGTGCGACACCGCGGCGCAGTATGCGCTGGACGGCTTTCGCCACCCCGATGAAGGCGTGCAGCTGACGACGCTGCGGCTGGTCTACGCGTACAGCCGGGACCACGAGAACCTGCGGCTGGCCGATCGCATTGGCGAATTCGTCGCCCAGGGCAAGGGCACGCCGCGCGCGCGGGTCGTGGCGCTGCGCATTCTCGGCCGACTGGGCGTGTCTGCGACGTCAAACTACGTGGAAGCGCTTCTGAACGACAAACAGGACGCGGTCGCGGCGGAAGCGCTGGCGACGCTGGCGATCCTGCAACCCGGCGCGGCGGAGAAGCTGCTGGGGAAGTGGCTGAAGGACAAGTCCCCGCTCAAGCGCGCGGGCGCGTTGCGGGCGTTCGCGCAGGTGCACGCGTCGCGCCGCGATC
The DNA here is from genome assembly GCA_903850505.1 of uncultured Myxococcales bacterium. Lineage (GTDB taxonomy): Bacteria > Myxococcota_A > UBA9042 > UBA9042 > UBA9042 > CAIYBN01. The sequence goes on from CAINLT010000225.1 coordinate 5,236, forward strand.
TGGCCGAGAAGATCCTGCGGCCGATGCTGAATGAAGCGACGCCGGTCGTTGACGTCTACGGCGTGGGCGCAGCGCCGGGCAAGACGCTGGGCGAGGTGGCGCACGCGGCGCTGGACTACATCGAGATGCCATAGCGCGGTCGCAAGCCGGAGCCCAGGCGGCGTCTACCAGAACTTCATCAGCAGCCGGGCACCCGCCATGAGCACATCGGTCGCGCGCGTGTTGCGGCCCGGAATCAGCTCCTGCGTCAGGTAGGCACCGTACAGCTGCAGCGGCAGGCCCAAACGCATCAGGCTGATGTCCGCCCCCAGCCGAATGGTGTTCTTGTCACCGGGCAACCACAGCTTGTTGTGATCCCAATCCCACATCGCCGACTGCGATTGCCAGGTCGACTGGTTCACGTGCGAATACTTGAGCGACGCCGTCAGCGTCAGCAGCGCCGGCCACTGCGCGGACTTCGCCGGATCGTGCTGGTTCATCCACGTCGAGAGCGTCGGACCGATGAACGGCATGCCTTCGACCAGAAACGTCGCGCCAAATTGGTCGCCCGGGTCAATCGTGTACGTCGGGCCAATGTACGGCGCGAACGTCATCAGCAGCGGTGCCTGCGCGCCCGTGGCGGACTGATAGGTGTGCTTGAGGAACGCGGCGTAGTGGAGATCGAAGCCGATGTTCAGCCGGGTAAAGTCGTCCCATTTGAAGGGCTTTTCCAGCGCAAAGTGAAGTTCTGCATCGCCGTAGTTGTTCAAGTCCCAGACCGTCGTGCCGGCTGCCACGAGGTTCTCCGGATCGGCGGGCTTGCCTGTGGGAATCGCTACTTGCGCGCTCAAGGCGGCCCGCAGCCCATTGTTTTCAAACGCCTTCAGCTTGGAGAGGCTGTAGCGCACGCCGAGCACCATGTCCGCCGGCGTCCAGTTGTTGCCGGAAAAATCGCCCGGCTTGTCCTGGCCCATGCTCTTGGCCCATTGCCAGAAGTCGGACTCGCTGTACGGCCGACCGAGGTTGTTCTGGTAGTCGCCCGGGGTCCAGCCCAGGTTCGGCTTGATCGACGTGTGCACAACCGTTGGCATCGCCAGCACAATCGTCAGGTCGTCGGTCGCACCGTACATCACCTGCGGCACGAAGAGCTGGTACTTTACGTAGGGATTGGCGGTAATCGCGCCCTGCAGGCCACCGCCTGGCTCGTAGCGCTGGATGCCGTCCATGAGCGGCCGCGCGACGCGCGCGTCATCAAAACGCACGGTCGTCGTCGTGTCAAAATACGCGGTGTCCACGACAATCGTGCCGGTCGGCAACGTCGCGGTGTTATTGCCGGCGTGCGCCGGAACGGCGATGCCCAACAACAGAAAAACGAGCAGCCGCAGGGACTTCATGGCGCACTCGTCAGGTCAAAGGTGTCAAAATCGGAGTCCGTCGCGGGCTCGGTACCCAGCGCGGCGTGCAGCTTGCCCAGGCCGGGTTCAATGACCACCGCCGTCATCGAATCGTGGGCATCGACAAGCTCGGGCACGCGCAACGTCGCGATCATCGTCGCCAGGTCAAACTTGCCGTAGTTCGCGGTAATCCGCGCGGCGAGGTTGGCCATCGCGCGGACGGATGAGAAGTAGTACGAGCTCCAATCCCGCTGCGGGCGCAGGTTGAAGATGCCCAGGTCCATGGCAAAGTCATTGGCAAGCGGCCGGAAATGGGCGCCCACGCGCATGTCGTCCTGCTTCTCCGACGCCCACGGCACGCCCCACTGGTCCACGCCTGCGGCATCCGCTTCGGGCGTCCAGTTGGCGCGTCCCTCGCCGGGATTGGCAATCACGCCGCCCATGCCCACGTCCCGCCGGACTTCAACCGCGCGCAGCTTGCCGCCCTTGTCCGCGAACAGGAAATTCCAGCCAAAAGTGGGCGTCGTGTCGTACGCGAGCGTCGCCGCTTCGTCAGCGTTGTGCGCCTGCGCGAGGATGTCGCGCAACAGGAAACCAATCGGCTCGCCGCTGGACAGCAGCTTGGCGTCAAAGAAGTCCGTCAGGAACGCGCCAGCGAGCGGATTGTTGAGCGTGTCTGAGTGGTTGCAGCCGTACGCGACGCCTTCGCTGTTCAGGCCGGCAAAGCCGTAGGCGATGCCCACCCAGCCGACAAACGCGTAGCTCGGGCCGGTGTCCGGATGGTGGATCTGCACAAGCGTGTGCTTGTGGGACGTGCCCGCGTCGAGCAGCGAAAAGTGATGCGCGAGTCGCACCTGGCCGTCGGGCGTCGCCGACTTGCGCACGGCGAAACCAATGGACGGCGGCTGGCTGGTCCCGTCAGAGACGCCCTGATTGGGGACGAGGTGCGGCGGCTTGCCGTAGCCCTTCGTGCTCACGGTGAACTGCTCCGTGCGCATCCGGTGCTCGTGACTCGGCGGCGGATTGATCGACAGCTTGTTGTCGCCCGCCTGGACCTGCACCGTCACGATCGGCTTGGTCCAAGGCGTCGCGGGCGTCACCGTCACGTCCGTGTCATGAATCAGCGGCAGGCCACCCGCGTCGGTCGGGGTCACCATCGCCAGTTCTGGCGAGTCCAGCGTGTAGACTTTCTCGTCGATCAGCACGCGCACGGACTCCGGATCAACCTTCGCATCATCATCGTGCAACCGCACGCGCAGCTTGGCCGTCGCCGGAACCTCCACCCACATCGCGTGCGGCAGCGACTCGTAGACCGCGATGAGCGATTCCGTCGGTTCGTCGGTCGTGCCATCGCCGTTGTTGTCGACGCCGTCGCCGACCAGGCTCGCGCCCAGCCACTCGACCTGCGTGACGCGCGGCGCGCCCGCCTGCTGCAGGAAGTAGGTGATGCCGCGCGCCGCCAGCACAGTGTCGACGAACGTGTTCAGGACCAAAATGTCCTGGTAATTCATGCCGGAGCCGTCGGCAATGCCGTGCATTTCCTCGACAAACTGCGGCGGAATCGAGGCTTCCAACGACGCCGCCGACTCGCGCAACAGCAGCAGGGAAAACTGGCCGTTGCCATACTCGGGATGCAGGACGGCGTCATAGTTGTGCAAATACGCTGCGATATCGGGCTGATTGCGATTCAGGTACGGCAGGAGCGACGTCGCCAACAGCGTCGAATAGAACGACTTGATGAGGCTCGACATCTGCTGCCCGTGCTGCAACCCGCGCTGGTAGGAGGTGCCAGACAGGTGCACGACCTGATAGCGCGGCGGCTGCTCGGCAGCGCACGCAGTCAGTAGTACGGCGAGGGTAACGGCGATGGACGAAGGTTTCAGCATCGGCAACATCGTGCCCGCAACATCACGGGGATGCAAGCGGCCGACCCGGTGTTCTGCCAGCGGAATCCGCGACTGTCCTCGCGACGGCCTTCATGGTATAGAAACGCTGAGGAGGAGCCTATGAGTCAGTCCAGCAGCTACCAACTTGTGCAGGCCAGCCACGTGGAAATGGCCCAGCGCTGGCGGCATCACCACCACGCGTGGGGCGGCGGAATGCCGCTGGAGCTTTACCTGGAGCGTGAGGAAGCGCTGAACGACGGCGAGCTGTGCCGCAAGTCGATGCGGATGTGGCTGCTCAAGAATGATTGTGATGAAATCCTGGCGAGCTGTGAAACCTACGCGGCGCGCATCTGGTACGGCGAGGCGGAAGGCGACTTGAACGGCCTGAAGCTGGAAACCGTGGCCTCGGTGCTGGTTGAGCCGCGTTTGCGGATGCAGGGTTACGCGGGCCAGCTGATGGCGGAACTGGGGGCGCGCCTGAAGTTCGAAGGGGTGGCGGCGGCGGCGCTGTATTCCGACGTCGGTCCCGGGCTGTACCGGCGCGCGGGCTATTACCTGCACCCGGCGCGCGAGTCGATCCGGGCGGTGGCGGGCGAGCCGTGGCCCGCGACGGCCGACGAGATCACGTTGGCGCAAGTCGCCGATCTGCTGAAAGAAGAGACCCGTCATGTGCACGGTCGCTTGGCGATGACGTCAGTGCCGGCCATCTTGGAGGTGCCGACGGCCGAGCGGGTGGCGTGGTTCAACGTGCGCAGCCAGTTTCGCGCGTGGTCGCGCGGGCAGCAGCCGCCCGTGGTGGTGGGCGCGCGCGCGCCGGATGGTGGGTACGTGCTGTGGACGGCTGATGCGGGCGATCCGATTCTGCACGTCCTTGTGTGGCGGCCCCGCAGCCCGGAGGACGCGGCGGTCCTGGCGCAGGCGGCGATGGCGCAGGCCATTGACCAGGACCTGCAGCGGGTGATTTGGTGGGACGCCGACCGGGACACGGGCCTTGACCCGTACCGCGCGCCGCAATTGCAGCCGCCGCTGGCGATGTCGAGGGACCGCGAGTCGTCGCTGCCGATGTTGGCGTGGCTGGACGAGGCGCGGCCGTTTCCGCTCGTCTGGGGCGGTATTGAACGCTTTGGGTGGTGCTAGCCGCACGCCCGGTCCAACGTCCAAGATCCACGCGCGCATCAGGCTGATCTGGGCGGCTGCCCGGCCGAAGCGGCCGGCCACCGGGCTCTACTCGCTCCAGGGCGCAGCGCGCCCTTCCGCTCACGGAGACTCGCTGCGCGAGCCTCCGCCCTACGGGTGACGATCCCTGCCGCGGCTGGCAACTTGCTGTGCGGCTTTCCGCCGCCGGGTCAACAGCATCCCGGCACACGCCAGCAGCGCCGCAACCGCGCCTGCGGATCCCGCCGCGCCCGCCGAGCAACCGGATGACGTGCCGCTGCCGCCATCGGACGCATTGCCCGTGGTGCCCGCCACCGCGGCCAGCAAGTAGCAACCGCCGACCTGGGTGTTGACGGCAGCGCAGCCCTGCCCGGTGCCGCATTCGTTGTGGCTCGGGTCGCATGGCGTCTGGCAGCGGTTGGCGCCATTGGCCGTGAAGTCCGCGGCGCAGAACAGCGTGGCGCAATCGGCGTCGCTCGTGCACGGCTGGTAGTTGTCCGAGCCGCCGGCGGCGTGGCAAGTGCCGGCGACGCTATCGGCCGCGGTCCGCTGGCAGCTCAAGCCGGCCGCGCAGGTGCTCGGTACGGAGGTCACTGTGCATGCGCCGCCCTCGCCGGTCGTGCCGCCGACGGGGTCCGGCTGCTTGCCGCCCACGCACTTGCCCGCGGAGCACATGCCGCCGGCGCACTCGCTCGTCGCGACGCACGCGCCGCCCGCGGGCACGCATGCGACCTTCTTGCCGGCAAAGCACAAGCCGCCCGCGGTCGTGCTCAGGCACTCAAAACCGCACGGGCACGTCGTTGAATCGCCGACCGTGCAGACCTGCGTGCAGCTCTGCTTGTTCTGGCCCGCGACGCACAGCCCGCTGTCGCAGCTGTCTGAGGCGTCGCACGCGTCGCCCAACTGCTTCTTGTCGGCCACCGCGGGGATACACGCCAGCGCGCCGTCGGCCTGGGCCTTGCACACGTCGGTGCCGCCGCAGTCGCTGGTTTGCGCGCACGGCTTGCGGCACCAACTCTGGGGATCGCTGGCGTTGAGCTTCTCGCAGGTGGAGCCGGTGATGCAGTCGGTCGTCGCGGTGCATTGCGATCCGACGGGCAGCTTGCCGCCCGTGCCGGGGACGCAAGCCGAGTAGCCTTCCGGTTCAGCCGTGCACCCTTGGCCGCTCGGGCAATCGGTCTTGTTCACGCATTTGGCGCGGCAGAAGCCCGCGACGCACGCGCCGGACTGGCATTGCGTCGAATCCGCGCACGCGCTGCCCACGGCGTTCTTGCCGCTGCCGGGAACGCAGACGCCCTTGCCCGTGGTGCCGGTCGATTGGCAGTCTTCGGTCGGCCCGCACTGCGTCGGATTGGCGACGGTGCAGGCGACGCGGCAGACCTTGTTGAAGCACATGTTGGTCGTGCAGTCGGTGTTGGCCGCGCACGGATCGCCGGCGTTGGCGGTCGGCGTGGTGGTGCCGCCGCTGGTCGGGATGCACGCGCCCTGCCCGTTGCCGCCCTGGTAGGCCGCGCACTGAAAGCCCGTGCCGCAGTTTGGCGTCGCGGTCTGGCAAAGCTGGCTGCAGTACGACGTCGTGTTGACCGGCTGGCAGAACAGCGGCGAGGTGCAGTCGGCGTCCAGACTGCAAACTGTGCCCATCTTGCCGCCAGTCGTCGTTGTCGTGCCCGCGGTCCACGAGCACTTCGACGTGCCCGTGTCGCAGCTCATCTTGGCCGCGTAGTACTCCTGTCCGCTGCTGTCGGTCTCGTTGATGTACGGGCAATCCGCGTCGTTGGCGCACGTGTACGCAGTTTGCGGGTTGAGAAAGCAGATGATCTTCTGATCATCGGCGGAGAGCGTCGCCGTCGCGCCGTACGGATCCACTTCCGGCGCCATCGTCGGCGGATCCGTCTGCGAGTAGTTCTTCAACACGTGCTGCGCGCCAAAGAAGTGGCCTTCCTCGTGGATCGCCACGCTCAGGAGGTGCATCTTGGTCTTGCTGGTCGGCGTCGGCGTCTGGCTCCACGGCCCCGCGTCGGCAAAATTGGCGACCCAGTTGTAGTAGTAGCCGTTGAACGCGATGTCCGCCTCGTAGATCTTGCCCGACTGCGGATCGAACGACGGCGACGTCACGCCGAGCACATAGGCGCCAAAAGTCCAAGCGTTCGTTGTGACAAAACCGAGCTCATTGCGGCTGTTGGTCGTGCCAAGCGGCGTCAGCTTCAGGTTCTTGGCGCTGGGACAATCCGCGTCCGTCGCGCAGGTCAAGCCCTTGTCGTAGGTACACATGCCGCCGGAGCAGTGGTGGTTGAGCACGAACTGCAGGTTTCCGCACGCCACGTCCATCCAGCCCTGAAAGCCAAGCTGCAACTGGCCATTGGCGATATCCGGCGTCGTCCCCGGCGCGCCCGACGGATGCAGGTAATACGGCACGCTGGTCTGCGTCCAGTGCAGGAAATTGTGCGATCCGGCCTGCGGCACGCCCACGGAAAACGCCAGCAGCGTCTGCGGCAGGACGGCCAACGCGAGGAGCGCGGCCGGAATCAGAAGCTTCTTGAACGTCCGCATGGGCGTCGTCTCCAATGGGTGCGCGAAACGCGGGCGGGGCTACTTGACGCGGTGGACCGGAATCGGCGCCACGGCAGGCTGCGGGGCAGCTTTCTGCGCCGCAAGCACGTCCGCCTTGAAATCGGCGAGGAGCTTCATCGGCTGCAGCGGCGCCGCGCCCGGCGTCACCGCGCCCGTCTGGCGACTCTGCGTAAGGAAGTGCACGTCCGGCATATCCCGCTGCACGGTCTTTTTGCCCTGCTTGTCCGTCTGCACGGACCACTTGCCCTGCGGCCCGCCGCACACGACGTAGCCTTGCGCGGTCTTTTCCAGCGCGACCACGACCTCTTCGCCAACCGCGAAGCTCGGCATGCCCGGGACGGAAACCATCAGGCCATCGGAGCGCAGCCCGCCCGGGTGCGCCCATGTGAAGCGCTTGCCCACGCGCGCGGGACTGACCTTGAGGACCTCGTCGCCCTTCCAGGTGTCAGCGATTTCGAGCGTGAACTCGGTCCACACGCCGTGGCCATCGGCGCGGCGATCGCGGCTCTGCACGGCGACGACCTTGCCATGCAGCACAAGCTCAGAAGTCTGCACGAGCTGTGGCAATTCAACCGCGAGCACGGTCATGGCCTGCGCGGGAACGGCCAACGGCAGCGCGGCGACCGTCAGGAGGCTGGCCAGAAGGAGACGGGGGAAGGTCGACATGGCGAAATCCAGTTTGCGCGGCAGCGCGCAGGGCTTCAACGATAGCGGAATCCGCAGCGGATTCAACCGTTCATTGGCCAACCGCGGATTGTGCAAGCTGCAGCGCCGCTTGCGTCGCGCCTTTGAGCGCCACCGCCGGATCGCGCAGCGCCAGCACCGGGATTTGCTCCATGACGGCGACGTAACGGCCCTTCGCGTGGAAGCCCTGCAGGAACGCGCCTTGGTGGAGGATCGGCCACAGGTGCGCGGTCAGCCCGCCGGCAAGGTACACGCCGCCCACCGACCAGGCCGTCAGCGCGAGGTTCCCCGCCTGCGCGCCCAGGAGCCGCGTCAGCCACCGCACAGCCTTGCCGCAGGTCGAACAGTCGCCCGCGACGCCGTGCTGGCCAATCGCCGCGGAGGGATCGCCGCCCTGCGTCCCATGCGCGCACGCGGGTTCGCCCAGCCGCTCCGTCAGGCAACGCCAAATCAGGTGCAGCCCCGGCCCTGAAACCACGCGCTCCCACGACACATGCGGCCACGTTTCCCGCGCGAGCAGCCACAGCACCACGTCCGCATCATCGCTCGGGGCAAAATCGACGTGCCCGCCCTCGGTCGCCTGCACGTGCGCGCGCCCGTCCGCCTGCCACACGATGGCCTGCCCCAGCCCCGTCCCAGGCGCGATGACCACCCGCGGCCCCGTGCGCGGCGTTCCCACCTGCAGCACGTCCAGTTCCTCCGGCGCCAACGCCAGCGCGCCCAGCGCCGTCGCCGCGAGGTCGTTGAGCAATTGCACCGGCACGCCCAGCGCGGCCTGAAGGTCGCGCTCCGTTACCAGCGGCCAGGGAAGGTTCGTCGTCTGCGCCGCGCCGTCCAGCACTGGCGCGGCGATGCCCAGCGCAGCGGCCTGGATCGCGTCGCCCGGCTGCAGGAAACGCAGCAACAGCTCCTGAAGGCTGGCAAAGTCGCGGCTCGGCAGCGTCGCCTCGCGCACGACCGCAAGCTGGCCCGCGTCCGCGCGCACGAGCCGCAGCCGCCCGTTGGTGCCGCCAATATCGCCCGCGAGAATCAGCACGTGGACCACCTGACCGCGGCGATCCGCACGTGCCGCATGGTCTGCCCCGTGGCGGGAGCGGAACCGCTGCAACTGCCCAAACACCTGAACTTGCACGCCATTCGCATCGCCCCCGTCGCGGCGGTAGAATAGCGGCGGAAGTCCTTGGCGCGCAACCATTCACGGTCGATGCGCTCGACTTTTTGGCCGGTGGCGCGCATCCTCGCCTGTGCTTGGACGGACGCGGACGTCTGCCCGATCTCACCCTCCCGGAACGGAACGCCGTCGGCTGCCCGACGGTCCCATCAAAACTCCATGAACCTCACCGATCCCCAAGACCTGCTGACTGGCGCGAACCTCGACTTTGGCGAGGAGCTGTACGCGCGATTCAAGCTGGATCCGCGCAGCGTTCCGGACGACTGGCGGAGCTTTTTCACCCTGCTGGACCTCGAGCCGCTGGCGGCGCCGCTGCCGACGACGGGTGAAGCGCAGCCGACGGGCGGACTGCACTTGGCCGCGCGCCAGGAGGCCGTGGACCTGCTGATCCGCGTGTACCGCGTGCGGGGGCACGTCATCGCGCAGCTGGATCCGCTCCAGACGGAGCAGGCGACGCATCCTGAGCTGGAGCTGTCCGCGTTTGGCCTTGCGGAAACCGATCTCGACGCGACGTTCTCGGCGCGGACGATGCACGGCGTGCCGACGCTGACGCTGCGGCAGATTGTCGCGTCCTTGCGGACGACGTATTGCGGGCCAATTGGCGTGCAATACATGCACATTGACGACCCGGACGTGAAAGATTGGCTGCAGACCCGGATGGAAACATCTCAGAATCACTGCGATCTGACGCGTGACGAGCAGCTGCGCATCTTCACCAAGCTCGTCGACGCCGAGACGTTCGAGAATTTTCTCCAGAAGAAGTACGTGGGCGCCAAGCGCTTCTCGCTGGAAGGCGGCGAGTCCTTGATTCCGCTGCTGGATTTGGCGCTGGAATCGGCGACCGATCACAACATCGATGAGGCCGTGATCGGCATGGCCCACCGTGGGCGCCTGAACGTGCTGGCCAACATCATGGCCAAGGATCCGCAGCAGATTTTCCGCGAATTTGACGACAAGGACGCGGATCAGAACATCGGCCGCGGCGACGTGAAGTACCACAAGGGCTACGCCGGCGTGCGCAAGGGACGCAACGGCCGTTCGCTCAAGCTGCAGTTGTGCTTCAACCCGTCGCACCTGGAGTTTGTCGGCCCCGTGGCGACTGGTCGGGTGCGCGCGCGCCAGGATCGCTTGGGCGACGCCCAGCACCGGCGGGTCATTCCGATCGTCATTCACGGCGATGCGGCGTTTGCCGGTCAGGGCGTTGTGCAGGAAATGCTCAACATGTCGCAGCTGCACGGCTATCGGGTCGGCGGCACGCTGCACATCGTGGTGAATAACCAGATCGGCTTTACGACCCCGCCGGAGTCTTCGCGTTCCTCGCACTACGCGACGGACGTCGCCAAGATGCTGCAGATTCCGATCTTCCACGTGAACGGCGAGCATCCCGAGGGCGTGGCGCAAGTCGTGAAGTTGGCAATGGATTTCCGCGAGAAATTCCAGCGGGACGTCGTCATCGACATGTACTGCTATCGCCGGCACGGCCACAACGAAGGCGACGATCCGACGTTCACGCAGCCGCTGATGTACAAGTCGATCCGCGCCCGCAAGTCGGTCGTGGAAGGCTACCTCGACTCGCTGCTCGCGTTGGGCGGCATGAGCCGCGATGAAGCGCGCGAGATCGGTTTCCGGAGCCAGCAGCGGCTGGAAGAGGCGCTGTCGCTCGCGCGGACGGCGGATGCCCCGTCAGAAAGCGACAACTCCGATTCGCCTTGGCAGAAGTACGTCGGCGGTCGCGACCGCGCGGTGCCTGAAGCGGTGACGGCGTTGTCGCGCAAGCGCCTGACGGAAATCATGGAAGCGCAGTGCAAGGTCCCGAGCGGCTTCACGCCGCACCCGAAGATCGAGAAGCTGCTGCAGACGCGCCTGGAAATGGCCAACGGTCGCAAGCCGCTGGACTGGGGCGGCGGCGAGCTGGCGGCGTTCGGCTCGCTGGTGGCGGAAGGTCGGCCCGTGCGCCTCTCCGGTCAGGATTCCGGCCGCGGTACGTTCAGCCATCGCCACGCGGTGCTGCACGACTACGAAACCGGCAAGGAATACATCCCGATGCAGAGCCTCGCGACCGATCCGCGGCGCGTGGGCATTTGGGACTCGTCGCTGTCTGAGACCGGCGTGCTGGGCTTTGACTACGGCTATTCGCTGGACATGCCGGACGGCCTGACGATTTGGGAAGCGCAGTTTGGCGACTTCTCCAACTGCGCGCAGGTCATCATCGACCAGTTCATCAGCTCGTGTGAGGACAAGTGGAACCGCCTGTCCGGCATCGCGATGTTCCTGCCACACGGTTTTGAAGGCCAGGGACCGGAGCACAGCTCGGCGCGTCTGGAGCGTTTTCTCAACAACGCCGCCGAGGACAACTATCAGGTCGTGAACCTGACCACACCGGCGCAGCTTTTCCACTGCCTGCGTCGCCAGGTGCTGCGGCGGATCCGCAAGCCGCTGGTGGTGATGTCGCCCAAGTCCTTGCTGCGTCACCCGGAAGCGGTGTCGTCGCTGGAAGATCTGGCCAACGGCACGTTCCAGCGCGTCATCGCCGATCCGAGCGTGAGTCCGGCGACGGCGAAACGCGTGCTGATCTGCACCGGCAAGGTCTACTACGACCTGATCGCAGCCCGCCGCGAGCGCAAAGCGACGGACGTGGCGATCATCCGGCTGGAGCAGCTCTACCCGCTCAGCGACGTGGAACTGCAGGCGGCGCTCAAGCCGTTCGCCGCGAACGTGCCGGTGTTTTGGGTGCAGGAAGAGCCGCGCAACATGGGCGCGTGGGTGTTCATGCGCATGCGCTTGGGCAAGAAGCTGTTTGGCACGTGGACGATGCAGGGCATCACGCGTCCCGAGAGCGCGAGTCCGGCGACGGGATCGCACGGCGCGCACAAGCTGGAGCAGGATCGGCTGATGGAAGACGCGTTCACGCTCGAGACCGCCAACGACTGGTAGGCAGCGGACGACCGGCAACAAGCGAACTTACTACACGTTATCGTTCAGGAAGGTCAATTCATGGCAGTCAACATCAAAGTGCCGACGGTGGGCGAATCGATCACGGAAGTGGTGATTGGCGAATGGCTGAAGGCGCCGGGCACATGGGTCGCGATGGACGAATCCGTGGTGTCGCTGGAAACGGACAAGGTCAACGTCGAAGTGCCGGCGCCGGTCGCGGGCATCCTCGGTCAGCCGCTGAAGAACCAAGGCGAGACGGCGGGAATCGGCGACATCCTGGCGACGATTGAAGAGTCCGCGCAGCCAGCTGCTGCGGCTCCGGCGGCCCCGGCGGCAGCGTCCGCGCCTGTGACTGCACCGGCACCTGTGGCTGCACCAGTGGCGGCGACGGACGCGACGGTGATGCCCGCTGCGCGGCGCGTGCTTGCGGAGGCGGGCGTGGATGCCCTGCTCGCGCGCGGCACGGGTCCCGGCGGGCGTGTGCTCAAGGAAGACGCGCAACGCGCGGTCGCAGAAAAGGCCGCGGGGACCTTGTCCGCTGGCACGGCCATTCCGCTCGTGTACGCCGCGCCGCCGACGCCAGCCACTCCGGTCGCGGCCAAGCCTGCGCCGGTCCCAGCGCCCGCTGCGCCCGTCGCTGCCGGCGATCGCCGCGTGGAAGTCGTGGCGATGACGCCGCTGCGTCGCCGCGTCGCGCAACGCCTCGTGGAAGCGCAGCACACAGCGGCGATCCTGACGACGTTCAATGAAGTCGACATGACCGCCATCCAGGACCTGCGCAAGAAGCACCAGGAAGCGTTTGTCGCCAAGCACGGCATCAAGATCGGCTTCATGAGCTTCTTCATCAAGGCATCCGTCGCCGCGCTCAAGGAATTCCCCGGCGTCAACGCGCAGTTGCGCGGCACGGACATCCTGTACCAGCACTTCTACGACATCGGCGTCGCGGTCGGCGGCGGCAAGGGCCTCGTGGTGCCGATCCTGCGCGACGTCGACAAGCTCGGCTTGGCGGGCATCGAGAAGGCATTGGCGGACTACGGCGCGCGCGCCAAGGCCGGCACGCTGAAGCTGGACGAGCTGACCGGCGGCACGTTCTCCATCTCCAACGGCGGCGTGTACGGCTCGATGATGTCGACGCCGATTCTCAATCCGCCGCAGTCGGCGATCCTGGGAATGCACAACATCATCGAACGGCCGATCGGCCTGAATGGTCAGGTTGTGCTGCGGCCGATGATGTATCTGGCGCTGAGCTACGACCATCGGCTGATTGACGGCCGCGAGGCGGTGAGCTTCCTGGTCAGCTTGAAGCGCAGCCTGGAAGCGCCGGAGCGCCTGCTCCTGGACATCTAGGTAGAAGAGCAAGGGGGCGCGCCGCCGCGGTCCGCGTTGCCATGCGGAACGTTTTCATGAATGCCGGGTAGTCACGGCGCATGGCAACTGAACAAGGACGCCAACATGAGTGAACTGCAAGCGTTCGACGTGATCTTCATCGGCGGCGGTCCCGCGGGCTACACCGGCGCGATTCGGGCCGCGCAGCTCGGACAGAAGGTCGCCTGCGTGGAGCTGGATCCGCGCCTCGGCGGCACGTGCCTGCGCGTGGG
>CAINLT010000226.1 GCA_903850505.1 uncultured Myxococcales bacterium
CGGCCATGTGACGTATTGCTGGAACGGCAATCGCTCCGGTTTGCTGGCGCCGGCGTTTGAGGAATACGCGGAAGTGCCGTCCGACCGCGTGCCGTTTGATCAGAAGCCTGAGATGCGCGCGCACGAGATTACCGACCTGGTCCTGGCGACCTTGGCGGTGCGGGATCCGCCAAACTTCGTTCGCCTGAACTATCCCAATGGCGACATGGTGGGCCACACGGGCAATCTGCCAGCGACGATCAGCGCGATCCAGACGCTGGACGTCGAAGTCGGACGCCTGATGGATGCGGTGCGGGAGATGGGCGGGATCCTCGTCGTCACGGCGGATCACGGCAACGCGGACGACATGTGGATGCGCGACAGCAAAGGTCGGCCGCTGTGCGACGTTACGGGCGCGCCGCTGCCAAAGACGAGCCATACGCTCAATCCGGTGCCGCTGACGATCTTTGACCCGCGGCATTCCAACGACTGGCATTTCCGCGATTTTGCCGAGATGGGCGAGACGCCGGGCTTGGCCAACATCGCCGCGACGCTGTTCAATCTGCTGGGCTATGCGCCGCCGAATGACTACGCGCTGAGCTTGATTGCGCCGAACGGGTAAAGACGGTTGCGGCCGCCGCTACTCGCCGAGGACCCGTCGGTGGACGAGCGTCTGCGCCGCGGTCGCGAACACCAGCAGCCAAATCGCCGAAGTGCCGGCCAGCCACGCGAGGTGCACGTCCGGACCGTTGCCGATCAGCAGCGCGCGGTACAGCTCTGCGAGGTGGTAGATCGGATTGGCCTGCATCGCCGCGGCCAGGATCGCGTTGTGCGGGTCGATCGGAAAGTACGTGTTGCTGATGAGCCCAAGCGGGATTCCCACGAGAAAGACCGGGAAGTTCATGTGGTCGATGCTGGGCACCAGCGCCGTGAAGCACAGGCCAAAAGCCGCAAAGCACCAGCCGGCGAGGAAGCCGATGAGCGGCAGCGCGAGCAGCCACGCCGTGTGGATGTGCAGCACGCCCAGCGCGTTGGCCGCCGCCAGGACGACGCAGACGACGCTCGCGTTCATGACGCCGCGCGCGCTGGCCCAGGTGATCTCGCCCCAGACGATGTGGCGCAATTCAACCTGCGTGGCCAGCAGGCCGTCCCAGGTTTTCTGGTAGAACATGCGGACGTAGCTGGAATAGAGCGACTCGAAAAATGGCGTGGCGAAGACGGTTTGCGCGACGAGGCCGGGCGCCATGTAGCTGATGTAGTCGACCGACTGGCCGTGCCATTTCATCGCGCCGACGTACGCGCCGAGGCCAATGCCAAACGCCAGCAGGGAGACGATGGGCTCCAGCGCAGGCGGCAGGAACGCCGTGCGCCAGTTGCGGAGATAGACTTGGGCGTTGCGCTCAAAGACCGCGCGGGTACGCCAATCGGGCAGGTCGCGTAGACGCGGACTCCAGCTCATCGGGCCTCCTCAGGATCGCGCGGCGATTCGATGGCGAGGCGCAGGAACAGGTCGTCCAGCGTCGGCTGGCGCACCGTGAACCGGCAGTGGGAAAACGCTTCCGAAAACGCGGCAAGCTGGTTGGCAGTCAGCGGAATCTGCCACTCGTCCAGCACGCGCGCGGGCGGATTGCCGGTGCGCGCCTTCGCCCACATTTGCAGCGCGCTCGCGTCGACATCCGCTACGTCCAGCACGGCGACGTGCTCGCCCAGCACTTCGCCGAGAATCTCGCGCGGCGTCCCGCGGGCCACCGCTTTGCCGCGCGCCAGCACCGTGATCGCGTCGCTCAGGCGCTCCGCCTCATCCATGTAGTGCGTCGTCAGCACGATCGCCATGCCGTCCGCCCGCAGCGCCGACACCAGCCGCCACACGTCGACGCGCGCCGCCGGATCCAGGCCCGTGGTCGGCTCATCCATGAACAGCACGCGCGGTTTTTGCACAATCGACCGCGCAATCATCAGCCGCCGCTGGTAGCCGCCCGACAGCTCGCGCGGCGGCTGCTTGGCGAACTCGGCCAGGCCAAACGTGTCCGGCAGCGCTGCGACGCGGCGGTTCTCGGCGGGCAGCGGGGGGCGGAAATACGAGGCGTAAATGCGCAGGTTCTGCTCAACCGTGAAGTCGTGGTCCAGCGTGTCGTGTTGCGTGCAGACGCCGATCCAGCCCTTGAGCTCGTCGCGGTTGTCGCGCAGCAGCTTGCCGTCATAGCGGATTTCGCCCGCGTCGGGTTCGTTGAAGCCGTAGAGCATGCGCAGCGTCGTGGTCTTGCCCGCGCCGTTGGGGCCGAGCAAGCCGAGGACGCTGCCCGCGCCGAGATCCAAGTCCAGGCCGTCGACGACGCGTTTGCCGTTGTAGGATTTGACGAGGCCGCGCGCGATCAGGATCTTGGCGCCGTAGGCGAGATCAGCCATTTGCTTCCTCCCGTTGGCCGCGCTTCTGGCGATGCGCGCCCGCCAACTGACCACACGCGCCACCCACGTCGCGCCCGTGCGGGTAGCGCACCATCACGCGCACGCCGGCGTCGAGCAGCTGCTTCTGGAACGCCCACACCGCCTCTTGCGTTGGACTCTGCAGCCGCGCATCGGGACCGGGATTGGCCGGAATCAGGTTGAGGCGCGCCGGCACGCCTTCCAGCCACGCCCGCAGCAGTTCGGCATCGGCCGGCGCGTCGTTCAGACCGGCAAAAAGGATGTATTCGACAAGGACCGATCGACCGCGCGGGAGGCTGGCCAGCAGCGCGCTCTTCAGCTCCGCCATCGGGACGCGCTGGTTCACGGGCATGAGCTGGCTGCGGCGCGCATCGTCGGGCGCGTTCAGGCTCAGCGCGAGGTTGGCCGAGCTGCGCGCGAAAAACGCCGCGAAGTTCTTGGCGACGCCGACGGTGCTGACAGAAATCTTGCGGGCGGAGAGGCCGTACGTCCAATCGTGCGTGAGGATCAGGATGGCGTCGACCACGTTGTCGAGGTTGTCCAGCGGCTCGCCCATGCCCATGAAGACGACGTTGCTGATGGCCGGCAGTGTGCCGCGCACGTCGTTCCAGATGGCGTTGGCGAGGCGAAATTGCCCGACGATTTCGTCCACGCCGAGGTTGCGCACGAGGCCCAGGCGGCCCGTTTCGCAGAAGGCGCAGCGCCGTCCGCAGCCGACCTGACTGGAAACGCAAAGCGTGACGCGCTGGCCGTTGTCCGCGGGGATGATGACGCTCTCGATGACGAGGCCATCCGCGGTTTGCCAGAGCAGGCGGCGCGTATGGTCCAGCGCGACGACTTCCTCCACCTTCCGGAGCGGCCGGTCATCGCCGAGCAGCGGCGCCAGGCGCACGGCTTGAACCGGCGGCACGCGAGTCAGCGCGGCGTCGCGGTCCAGATCCTCGCGGTAGTACGCGTTCATCCAGACTTTGGCCGCATCGCGCGCCTGCATCGGCCGCAAACCAGCGTGGCGCAGCGCAACGACGAGCGCATCGGGACGCCAAGCGCCGGCGGGCTGGGGAAACTCTGGCTGGTTCAGTGGCTGTGGCATCGCGCGCGGGAGTTTGCGGGCAAGCGCGGGCGGGCGCAAGATCACGTCCCCGTTGGCGCAGGTCCGCAACACTGGTACCTTACGCGCGGGGAGCATCAACGAGGTCACATGCAGCGTTTCTTGTGGATTGTCGCGGCCGTCGCCGCTGTGGCCTGTCAGCAGCCCAAAGCGCCGCCGTCGCAGGCGGTTGTCCCTCCCGTCGCCGCCGCTTCGCCTGCGTCCGCTGGCGCGCCCGTTTGCCAGGGTGCTGGCTGCAGTGCCGGCGATCCGCTCGCACCCTTGCCGGCACCAGCGACGACCGCCGCTGCGCTCGACATCGCCGGAACGAAGTACGGCGCGGGCGTCACGCTCAAGGACAACACGCTCGTCAGCCAGATCCTCGCCAACCCTGAGGCGTGGGTCGGCAAGCGCGTGCGCGTGGAAGGCGACGTGGACGACGTCTGCCAAATGCGCGGCTGCTGGTTTTCCCTGAAGGGCGATCAGCCCGGCAAGACCATGAAATTCAAGGTGACCGACGGCGAGATGGAATTCCCCAAGGACTCGGCCGGCATGCACGCCGTCGCGGAAGGCACTGTGCGGCTGATTCCGCTGTCGCTGGAGCAGACCCGCAAGGTCAAGCAGCACGAGGCGGACGAGCAGGGCAAGCCGTTTGACCCGAATTCCGTGACCGCGCCTGAGACGCTTGTGCGGCTGGATGGCATCGGCGCCGTCCTCTCCGGGAAGAAATAGGAGCGCGCGATGCCGTCCATCCCGGAGAATCAGGGGCCCCTCGATTTTGCCACCTGGCTGGCGGCGAATCGGCAGTTGCTGAAGCCGCCGGTCGGCAACCAGCAGATTTGGCCGGGGCGCGAGTTCATGGTGACCGTCGTTGGCGGGCCCAATGCGCGGACGGATTACCACATCAACGAAGGCGAGGAGTTTTTCTGGCAACTGGAAGGCGACATGGTGTTGCGCATCCTGGAAGATGGCCAGAAGAAAGACGTGCCGATCCTGCAGGGTTCGATGTTCCTGCTGCCCGGCAACGTGCCGCACTCGCCGCAGCGTCCCGTCGGCACCGTGGGGCTGGTGATTGAGCGCAAGCGCCTGCCGCACGAGCGAGATGGCTTCCGCTGGGTGTGCGATGCGTGCGGTGAGAAGCTCTACGAGGAATTCCTGCCGCTCAACGACATCGTCGCCGACCTGCCGCCGGTTTTTGAACGCTTCTGGTCCGATCCTGCGCACACGACCTGCCGCGCATGCGGGCACACGCACAGCCGACCGCCGCGGCTCGCCTGATGCCGAAGATCGACGTCCACACCCACATCCTGCCGCCGCACCTGCCGCGCTGGGCGCAGCAATTCGGCTATGGCGGGTTCATCGAGCTCGACCACCACGCGCCGTGCCGCGCGCGGATGCTGCGGGACGACGGCACCTTTTTCCGCGAAATCGAGGCGAATTGCTGGGATCCGGAGACGCGGATGCGGGAGTGCGAGGCAGTGGGCGTGCGCGTCCAGGTGCTGTCGACAATTCCCGTGCTCTTTGCCTACCACGCCCAGCCGCAGCACGGGCTGGACGTCGCCCGGTTCCTGAACGACCACCTGGCGGGCGTGTGCCAGGCGCATCCGGCGCGGTTTGTGGGGCTGGGCACGCTGCCGATGCAGGCGCCGGACCTGGCAGTGCGGGAGCTGGAGCGCTGCGTGCTGGAGCTTGGCCTGCGCGGGGTGCAGGTCGGCACTCACATGCGCGGCATGAACCTGGACGACGACCGGCTGCGACCGCTGTGGCAGCGCGCGGCGGAGCTGAACGCGGCCGTCTTTGTGCACCCGTGGGAAATGATGGGCCAGGAGACGATGCCGCGGCACTGGCTCCCGTGGCTTGTCGGGATGCCGGCGGAGTCGTCGCGCGCGCTGTGCTCCGTGATCATGGGCGGCGTGCTGCAGCAGTTCCCCACGCTGCGGATGTGTTTTGCCCATGGCGGCGGCAGCTTTCCCGGCACGATTGGCCGGATTGACCACGGCTGGCAGGCGCGCCCGGACCTCTGCGCGACGCACATTGCCGAGCCTCCCTCGCATTTTGCCCGCCGCGTCTGGGTGGATGCGCTCGTGCACGAGCCCCGCGCGCTGGCGTTGGCGCTGTCGGTTTTTGGCCCGGACAAGCTCGTCGTCGGCAGCGATTATCCCTTCCCGCTGGGCGAGGCGCGTCCCGGCGAGCTCGTCGAACAGCACGTCGCCGATCCGGCGGTCCGCCAGCAAATCCTCTGGGACAACGCGTGGACGTGGCTGGGCGCGGAGGCGCCGCAGAACATTTCGGTTTGACAAGGGAATCTCTCGCTGCGCCATTGACTCGCGGCGCTTCCGGCCTAGCCTGTGACTTTGGAGGAAAGAATGGCGACCCCGATCTGGCAATTGGAAATCCGCGTCCACGACCTGCAGCGTTCCATCGCGTTTTACGGTGCGGTGTTTGACTGGACCATCACGCCGGTTGCCGACGATTACGCGATGATCGACACGGGCAAGCCGCCCATCGGCGCGCTGTGGCAGATCGGCGAATCGGGCATGCCGCTGGGAATCTGCCATTATTTGCGGTCCAAGAGCTGCTCCGCGGACGCGGCGAAGGTGCTGAAGCTGGGCGGTCGCGTCACGGTTGAGAAGAGCGTCGTCGAGGGCGCGGGCGCGTGGACCGACACGCTGGACCCGTGGAACAACGAAGTGGCGTTCTGGCAGCCGGAGACGAACGACGTGCCGGAGCTCAGCGGTTCGGGCGTGAACGCCGTTGGGCTGATGGAATGGGGGACGTCCGACCTGGAAGGCGCGATGGCGTACTACGCTGAACTCGCGGGCTGGAAATTCACCCGCGTGCCCGGCGCGACGGAATACGCACTGTGCACGCAGACCAAGCCGGTGGTTGCGCTGGTCGGCGGCGTGGTCGGCGCGCAACGGCGCGGCATCACGGACTACATCAACGTGCTGGACATCGCGGAGACGTGCGCTTCAGTCGCGGCGCATGGCGGCGCGGTCCTGGACAAGCCGCATGAGCTGGGGAACGGCAGCCTGATGACGATCATCGTCGATCCGGATGGCAACCAGTTCGGGATTGTGCAGAAGACCTGAGGGCGCGGCGTTACAGCCCAAACCAGTGGGCGACCGAGCCCCACGCGCTGCCCAAAGTCGCGGCGACTTGGCTCACGGAATGGGAGGCTGCGCGGGCGGCGGCGATCGCAATTGCGCCGCCCATCTTCAGCGCGGTGCCGATGTCGATTTCCACGGATGCACCAAGGGAAGCGCCGAGGCCAAGCGCGACGGCGGCGCGGCCGGACAGCTTGAGCTTGCCGTGGTCGTAGCTGATTTCGCCGTCCAATGACGCGCCGATGCCAGCTTGCGCGGCGGCCGTCAACTTGCCCGTAACTGGACCGATGTGGCCCGCCAGTTCGCCTGAAGCTTCCGCGCCAGCGAAGCCGCCGACTTGGCCCTTGGCGCCGACAAATTCCTTGGTGATGGCAACTTTGCCGCCCGCGCCCACGCGCGCGCCAGCGAAGCCCTTGGCCTTCCCGGCGATGCCCGCGGTCTGGCCCAGGACCTTGGCGGATTCAACTGACGCGCTGCCGCTGGCCTCCACGCCGGCCTTGGCCGATGCGTTGCCGCTCAATTCCACGCCGTCGCTGCCGACCTTGTATTTGGCGTTGGCGCCCGCTTCCGCGCCGAGGTGAACATCGCCCTTGGCCGCGGCCTTGCCGTATTTGCCGCTCTTTTCAACTTCGCCGCCGATACCAACGCGTGCGCCGACACCCGCCGTCGCCTCGCCGCTGGCCAATTCCAGCTTGGACTTGCCCAGATGGCCGTCCTTCTCGCGTTCGCGCACGACGGTTGGCTTGAGCTCGTTCTCCGCGCTGCCACCCGCCCACGTTTGCGTGTAGCCGCCGTGGCCGAGGTCCGTCTTCTTGGCGCCGGCCAGCATCTCCTTGGACGGATCGACGCTGGCCACTTTCGGCATCTTGGGCTTGGCGGCTTCCTTCCCGGCCACGTACCCGTTGGCGTTCGCCGGCGCGACAAGCGCAGCGCCGTCCTTGTAATTGGCGCGCGCCACCTGTTCCGCCAGCTTGGGCGCGGCGCCCGCAGCGCTCGGTGCGGCTGCCGGTGCTGCGGCTGTGCTCGGCTTGCTCGCGCTGGTCTTTGCGGCGGGCGTCGTCGTCTCTTTTTTCTGCAACTGCGGCATGGCGAAGATCCAAGGTGAAACCGCCTGAAGCGTCGCGGTTTGCGCTTGATGCGTCAAGGCGCCCGGCGCAGCGCTGGGGTCGTCAGACACCACACCGGCTGAGCCAAAACGCACACGACGATCGGCTTGGCAGACCGTCGCTATTTCGTCCGGCGCGGGCAGCCCGCGGTTCCCACTTTTTCCGCGACTCGGCTATCCTTCCGCGCCCGCGGCGTCCTTGGCCGTGCGTCGAGGCTCCCGTGCCCCCTCCTCCCGCCGTGCCGTTTTCTGGACCCCTGCCTGACACGGACGCGCTCGCCCGTGACCTGGACGCGCTCCGCAAGGATCTGGACACCTTGCGTGGCCCGGCGGATCTGGCGCAGCTCCGCGCGTTTGGTGCGCTGGCGTGGTTGCTCCTGTTGGCCGGCCTCGCCGGATCGCTGTTCGGCCTGAACCCGATTTCGCCGATCCTGATGGCCCTCGCGGCGTCCTCGCGTTGGATGATCGTGGCGCACCACACGTGTCATGGCGCGCTGGACGGCTTGCCGGGCGTGCCGCCGCGTTGGACGTCCGCGGGGTTTGCCCAGGGCGCGTGGCGCTGGCTGCAATGGCCGGACTGGATCGAGGCGTCCGCGTGGAAGCGCGAGCACAACCAACTGCACCATGGCTACACGAATGAGGGCCCGGATCCCGATCTGGTGGAAGCGCAGATGCGCTGGCTGCGCGAGTCCTGGATGCCCGTGCCGATGCGTTACGTGGTCGCGTTCCTGTTGGCGTCGACGTGGCGCTGGCTGTACTACGCGCCCAACACGTCCGCGTGCCTCGTTGTTGCGTCCCGTTCGCGCGAGGATGCCGTGCCGATGATGGACTCCGCCAAGCTGCAGCGGCCATGGAACCCGTTGACGCCCGTGGGCAAACGGCTTTGGCTGTACTCGTGGCTGCCGTACGCGGCGTTCCAGTTTGGCCTGCTGCCGGCGCTGCTGCTGCCTTTTGGCGCGCACGTGTGGGCGATTGGCCTGGCGCACGCGATCCTCGCGGACGTGCTGACCAACCTGCAGACGTTCATTGTCATCGTCCCCAATCACG
>CAINLT010000227.1 GCA_903850505.1 uncultured Myxococcales bacterium
CGGGCCGCCGGGCGGCGTCATGTGACAGCTCGCGCCGCAGGAATTGAACGTGCCATCGACCTGCGTCCACACCGGCTTGGTCTTGACCGTCGCGGCGTCAACCAGCTTGCCGCCGTGACAATACGCGCCGCTGCACGTCGCCGTCCCTTCGTCAAACGCCGGAGCGCTCGCCATCGCCGTCGCGACGCCGCTCCAGGCAAAATCGATGACGCCGTTCTTGTGCTTGGCTTGGGTCGGGACCTTGTGGCAATCCTCGCACTGCACGGTCCGGTGCCACGCGCTGTTCGCCAAGTGCTGCTGGTGCGCGCCCACGGCGAGCTGGGACGTGGCAATTTCGCCACCCGTGCCGATTGGCGGCGCCGGATTGCCGTTCTCAATCGTGCCATGGCAGCTGTAGCAGCCACCCATCGGCTCAAAACCGCCATCGACGTCGGGCGCTGCATCGGCGCTGTCTGGCGCTGCATCGGCAGCATCTGGCGTCGCGTCGGCCGCATCCTGGACGTCCGCAGCCGAGTCGCCAACCGTCGCGTCCAGCGGCGGCAGCTCCGTGTCGGCAACGGCATCGCTTTCGTTGCCCGGACCTGTGGTCGTCTTGTCACTGCACGCCGCGCACGGCAGGAGCAGCATCACGACCGCGGCGACGCCGAGCAGTGGCCAAGTCAGTGAATCCGCGCGATTGGAATGGGAAATGGTTGTCACGGCACCCTCACAGCACGAGAAAGACCGGCAAAGTCGCACGCTGCCAACGGAAAAAACATAACCACTTGACAGCTGCCGTGCCATTCACGGAGCGTTTCGCCGCACAGACATTCACAGTTCTTCACAAATCAATCCAGCCGCGCAGCGTGGCATCGCCTGCCCCCGGCGCGCCCGTCATTGACATCCTCCGCGCGATGGTCCGAGATCCCGCCGGTCCTTTGCGGAGTCCAACATGCGTCGTTTCCTGCCCCTTTGCCTTTGCCTGAGCGCCGCGTGCGGCACCAAGTCGACGACCGCCACCGCCGACAGCGCCGACGTCGCGAGCGACGCCGATCACGCGCCTTTGGCAGCCGATCCGGACTGCAACCCAATCGTCGGCAACGATTGCTGGAGCGGCTGGCCGTCCAGTTTCTGGCTCAAGGACGACGCGACGACGGCGACGAAATTCCGCATCGACCTGCCACCGGCCAAGATGCCGGCCAACTCCGATGGCAAGCTCGTCGCTGCGCTGGAATGGAATCGGCGGGACGGCTTCTCGCCCAATTCGCCCCTCGTGATTCTGCTGCCCACGCCGCCGGATCCCAAGCTGTTGCCCGATGAGACGCGGCCCGCGCTGACGCTGACGCCGGACCTGCCCATCGTGCTGCTGGACGCCGCGACCGGCGCGTTTCTTCCGTACATGGCCGAGCTCGATGCCAACGCCGACGTGCCCGCGCGCCAGGCGCTGCTCATTCGCCTGTGGACGCCCGTGCAGGAGAACACGCGGGTGATCGTCGCGCTGACGGACAAGTTGCTGGATGCCAAGGGCCAGCCGTACGCGCCGACGCCGACGTTCCAGCGCCTGCTGGCGGGCAAGGACACGGGCTATCCGCGGATTGACGGTCACCTCGCGGATTGGGCGGCGGACCTCGCGGCGCTGGAGAAAGCGGGACTGGAGCGCACGCACGTCTTTGCCGCGTGGCATTACGCGACGGCGTCAGAGCAATGGACCCACGGTCCGGCGCTGGCCATGCGCGACGCGCTGGTGACGGCGGTGGGCGACAAGGGCCTGAGCTACCACATTGACATGGTCGAGGCTTCTACCGAGACAGCCGCGCTGCTTCCGAACCTGCCGTCGCCGACGGTGGACAACCGCGTCGTCATCAAGCCGATGCATCCGGACGTGGCCCTGCGCGTGCGCGGCACTTTTGAGGCGCCGTTGTTCCTGACCGGCACGGGCGAGGACGCGACGCTGAACTGGAAGGACGGCGGGCCGGCGCTCGCCCAGAACGGGACCGTGCAGCGGCCGTTCGTCATCCTGGTGCCGCCCAACGTGTTCGCGAGCCACAAGCCCGCGCGGCTGATGTTGTACGGCCACGGCTTCCTCCGCGGCGCCTGCGTGGAAGGCTGCATCGATCCCGGCGCGGCGGAATTCTTCCCGCACTTTGTCCACGCCGCGGGCGTCGTCGCCGTGGGCACGGACTGGTGGGGCCTCGCGCGCACGGAGCTGCCGCTGGCGATCCAGGCGGGCAACGACTTTTCGCAGATGCCGCGCATCACGGACAAGCTCGCGATGGGCGCAGTGCTGCCGATCGCCCTGACGCGCGTGGCGCTGGGCAAAATTGTCGACGATCCGTGGCTGCAGTTCGACGCGGAAAAGCCTCTCTACGACAAGGCGCAACCACTTGTGTATTATGGCAATTCCCTCGGCGGCATCATGGGCACGACGATGACGTCCCTGCATCCGGATTTGACGCGCATGGTCATGAACGTCGCGGGCGGTGGCTGGTCGACGCTGCTCAACCGCAGCTCGGACTTTGCGCCGTTCCTCGGCATCATCAACGGCACGTATCCGGACAAGTTCAGCCAGCAGATGCTGTTTGCGATGTCGCAGTCGCTTTGGGATCTCTCGGATCCGTTCAACTTTGCCGACCACGTCGTCAAGTCGCCGTTCGCCAACACGCAGCCCAACCGCCGCGCGGTGTGGCCGATGTCGATGGGCGACAGTCAAGTCGCCAACCTCACGTCCGGGATGCTCAACCGCATCGCGCAAGTGCCTGTCAGCACGCCGGTTTTCGAAGTGTGGCCGCTGAACATGACGACCGCTGATATTCCCGTTGACGGCAACACGTGCGTGCAGTGGGACTCCGAGCGCGGCACGCATCCGCCGGGCAACGGTTCGCGCACGGAGGACAACCTGGCGCACTACGCGACGCGCTGGATGCCGGAATTCGAGCAGATGATTTGGCGTTTCCTCTTTGACGACGGCTTGGTCGAGCAGCGCTACTGCCTCGCTGGCGGGCGCGATGGCGATGGCAAGCTGCCGTGCAATCTGAAGGAAGTCGTGCCGGTGGCCTATGAAGATTCGCCGCCGATGCCCGTGATTCCGCCGCCGCCGATCAAGTAGCGACAGGCTCGTCCACGGCGACGCGGTTGCGACCGGCCGATTTGGCGCGATAGAGCGCTGCGTCCGCGCGGCTGAGCAATGCCGCGATCCCCGTCTCGCCCTCGGCCAACGCGGCGATGCCAATGCTCACGGTCACGTTGCCGCCGTCGAGCGCGTCGATTGCGGTATCGCGCACTTCCTGAAGCAAACGCCGCGCCGACACTTCCGCGCCCAGGATGTCCGAGTGCGGCAGCAGGATCGCGAACTCCTCGCCGCCGATGCGCGCCACGAGATCGTGACCGCGCAACTGCCGCTGGAACACGCGCGCCACCGTTCGCAGCACTTCATCGCCCGCGGCGTGGCCAAATCGGTCGTTGACGCGCTTGAAGTGGTCCAGATCGAGCATCATGACCGTCATCGGCCAGCCATAGCGATGCGCGCGGCTGATTTCCGTCGCCGCAATCGTCTCCAGGTGCCGTCGGTTGGCCACGCCCGTGAGCGGATCCGTCGCAGCGTCTGCCTGCAACCGGGCGTTCGCGTCCCGCAATTGCTCCTGGAGGCGGTTGTTGAGGAGCAGGAAGAAGCCGTACGTCATGAACACGCCGCACGCGGCAAAGGAAGCGTAGAGAGGCACGGCGGTGCTCGGGGAAATGATGGGATCGCCGCTCCTGGGGTGGCCGACGTGGGCGACGAAGCGCACGAACTGCCCACCCAGCGGCATCAGCATGGCGACAAAGACGTACCAGGTGCCGAGCGACCACGGCCGTGATGCGCGCCGGAGGAGCGCAAGGCTGGTGCCACCCGCGCTCCACGCCAGCGCGGTTGCAAACGCCACAACGCGCCAGTTGGCCGACGCGATCGCGCCCGGGGAATCGTCGAACGCCCAGAGCAGCGACAACGCCAGCCAAGCCAAGGCCGGCGGCACGCGCTGCCAAGGGCGCATCGGCGGCGCCTCGTAGAGCATCCGGACGGCGACGTGGATCGAGTGCGCGCCGTAAATGAGCAATCCATTGGCCAGCACCACGGTCAGGATGCCCGGCGCTTCGCCGCGCTGCGACAGGAGGCCCATGCTCAGCGCCAGCGCCCCGTTGCCCATGCTCCAGCGCGCCATGCCGGAACGCATGGGCCAAGTGCGCCAGGCCGGCAAGGTCACGAGTGTGAGCGAGATGAACTCGATCGCCAGCGCAACCAGCAGTGTTTTTGGGTGGATATCGCTCATCAAAACGAAAATGGCGCCGACACGACGTGAGATTCGCAGCATGCCGCAGTTCGGGCTGAAGCGCCACTTGCCGCACCGGCGGGGAGCGCGCAAGATCGGCGCACTGGAGGTC
>CAINLT010000228.1 GCA_903850505.1 uncultured Myxococcales bacterium
AGCCGCGATCGCATCTTCTAGGAACTGCTCGCCTTTGCCGACCTGCTGAAGCGTGGTTGGTGTCCAGCGGAGTTGATTGCCTTCGGCGTCGCGGAGGTGGATGTCGGGGCGGGACATGCGCTTCAGGCTCCTTGGCGTGTGACGGCGCGTCGACCGACTGGCCGGAGAGTAGCGCAGACCAAGTCGCATGTCGCCGCTGGAGGTGGCGACGACGCGACATCGCGCTTCGCGGTCGTCGAGACGCTCGCTAATATTTCCGGTAATAGATCACGACATTGTACAGGCGGCGGCGACGACAAGCGCGGGTGGGGGAACGACTCGCGGTCTTCAGTCCGCTGCATCTCGGCGGTCGAGACTGTTCTGGTGGGCGAAACGCTTCCTGGCTTGACCACACTACGTCCTGGATGTGTCTTACGATGTTCCTGGATGAAACAAAACACACCCTGGATCTTGACATGAAGATCCTGGATTGATAATTTCCGGGTGGTGGCCGTTGGCGGTCACTTCCCAGGCACTAACACAACAAGGCACGCAAATGAACACTTCTCTCTATCCCCCCAACGGCGAGATGCCCGCGCCGCTCGGCACGCTCGACGAACTCATGGTGTTTGGCGACCAGAACGCGACTCCGGTCAAGGCATTTATCGGGCATAACCTCGGCTACCGGACATTTCTGGTCTGCATCCCGATGCACGAGTTCTTCCGGATGTCGGATGTCGCGAACGAGGTTGGCGCGGAAGGCGAACCGGTCGCTCAGCGCAAGCTCGATCCAGGGCATGCGCAGAACCTTGCGAAGTACATTCTCCGGGGGTTGGTGTCCGCCGCTGTGAATCGTCGTGAGATGCAGAAGGCGACGATCCCCGTCTCGCTGGCGGAGATCCGCGATCGGATGGGTGCGCAGCCCTACCTGTCACTTCAGCCCATCGTCGCCAATATTCGGACGTGCCAGCCGCTCGGGGCGAACTTGTCCGCGGAACGGCTGGCGACGGCCAACGGTGAAACGGCGGCATTTAAGGTCATGCTCTCGCAGAAGGACGTCCTTTGGGTGGTTGACGGTCAGCACCGCCGGAAGGGCATGGACCTCGTGTTTGAGTTCCTGGAGATCGTCCGTTCGACGCACAAGTACCCGAAGAAAAGCTCGCTCTACCCGTATTCGGACGATGAGATCGTTCCGCCCGGTGAACTGCAGGCGTGGCAGGAGTGTTTCGACGTTGCCCGCGGTTTCTCGACCGTTGCCGTCGAAGTGCACCTCGGCTTGAACTACCGGCAGGAACGCCAGTTGTTCCATGACCTGAACAACCTCGGCAAGAAGGTTGACCGTAGCCTGGCGCTGACTTTCGACGATTCGAACCCCGTCAATGCCTTCGTCAAAGACGAACTGAACGGGACGATCGTCACGCTCTGCGAGCAAGACGCCAAAAGCTGGGACAACGACCTAGGCGAACTGCCGATCAAGGATGTCGTTGCCGTCAACGCGCACCTGTTCTTGAACAAGGCCAACATCAGCGGCGCAACACCGCCCGTCGTCATGCCGCGGAAGGTTGTGGCGCGCCGCTTTTGGGAAGCCGTCGCCGCCATCCCAGGTTTCGGCGAGTCCGGTGCAAAGAAGGCGACGGTGGCAGCGCAGCCGGTCGTGCTGAAGGCGCTCGCCAAGCTCACCTTCGACTTCGCATTTGGCCGGAAGCGGAACGGGGAGTATCTGGATCGGTTGCTCGATGGCATCACGGAGATCGACTTCAGCCACGAAAACCCGATGTGGCGCTACTACGAGCTGACGGAGGAACAGCGCTCGGAGTTTGGCCTAGACGGTCTCAGCGACTACCTTCCCTCGGACGCGGATGGCAAAAATCGCGACGTTGGGTCGATTCAGGGCGGGTACATGCGGTTCGGAGCAAAGCACAACGACATCTTCCCGATCCTGGGGGACATGATTCGGTGGAAGCTCGAGCTGCCGGTCCGCGGCGTAATTGAGGAGTAGCGGACAGTCCCGCCCCGGCGAGTCGCGTGCGTTCACACACTCTCGTCGGGGCGTTCGGGCTTCAGCCCGGGCTTTCGACTTCTCAATCAACCGCTACGACGGTGTCATAGAGCCCGTAGTGCGTCAGCCCTCGGTGGCTCTCGATTCCCGTGTACCGAAGCGATGCGTCCTCGTAGCGGCGGAAGGCAAACACGGCCTGGTTCATCTGCTCGGTGTTGAACACTTTCAGACTCACCAGCAAGTGGAAGTCCTGCACCGTCAACCCCGTCACCGTCAGGAAGAGATCTGGCTCTAGCTTGGTGATGACGTCTTGCAGCGTGTTTTCCCGGAAGTCGGTTAAGTACATGAACGCGGGGATCCGGGTCGCGAACTTGATGAGCTTTTCTTGGACGAGCTTGCGTTTGGATTTGTACTCCTTCTCCTCCTCGCTGAGCTCCGTCTTTTCCTTGGCCGTCAACCCACCACTCTTGGCCTTCTTCTTGATATCTTTGACCTTGTCGCTCTTGTTGATGATGGTTTCCAGAATATTG